>JAIOSI010000306.1 GCA_021107695.1 bacterium | reverse complement strand
GGCATCATCGAGGCCCCCCGTGGCACCCTGATCCACCACTACGAGACCGACGATAACGGTCTGCTGACCAAGGTCAACCTGATCGTCTCTACCAACCACAACGCCGCCCCGATGGCGATGAGCGTCGAAAAGGCGGCAAAGGCTCTGATCAAGGGTGGGGTGGTCAACGACGGGCTGCTGAACATGGTCGAGATGGCATTCCGCCCCTACGACCCCTGCCACGCCTGCGCCACCCACGCCATCGGACACTGGCCCCTCCTCGCCAACATCCACGACCACCACGGCAAGGTAATCAAAACCGTCCGCAAGGATGGGTGATGGTCGACGAGCTGAAAAGAACCCTCCTCGTTGGTCTGGGCAACCCGCTGATGAGCGACGATGCCGTCGGTCTGCTGGTTGCCCGTGAGGTTCATCGGCGGCTCGGCAACCCAACGGTGGAGCTGCGCGAAGCCTCGGTCGCCGGAATCGAGTTGATGGAACTGCTGGTCGGCTATGACCACGCCGTGGTGATCGATGCCATCCAGACCGACGGGCAGGTGGGAGAGCTGCGCCATCTCAACCCCGGCGGGCGCAGCTGGGGAGAACTCCCCGATAACGCCCATCGCTTCGGGGTTTTCGAGGGACTGGAGCTTAGCCGCCGTCTGGGACTTGAGTTGCCTGAGAAGGTCATCGTCCTCGGTGTTGAGGTCGCCGACCCATACACCTTCGCCGAGGGACTGACCCCGGAACTGGCGGAGAAGCTCCCCGGCGTCGTCGAGGAGGTACTAAGATTATTATAGCCACCCCCTCTCCCCTTTGGGGAGGGAACTCGTCCCACGGGTCGGGGTGGGGGGCTAGTGCCACCAATGGTACAGATAAGGCGGGAGCCGAAGCCTCCGCCGTTTTTTATTCGCTATCCCAGACCGCTGTTACCGACCAAGCTGCTCGGTGAGTATCTCGTCAAAGCGTTCCGCCAGCTTCTCGTAGCTGGTGTTCTCCACAAAGTGGTCCCGCTCCGCGCCACCGTAGCGGAGGTTCCCTGAGGTGATCTCGTCGTACATCGCCTCCAGCTTGCGGGAGACATCCTCGCCGTCGCCGTACTGCGCCACCTGTCCCAGCTTCAGACGGTGGATGAGTTTGGCGGCGGCGTTATCTTCAGAGAGAATCCCCAGGGTCGGCTTCCCGGCGCGGGCGCATTCGTAGATCTTCCCCCCGGCGGTGAACTCAATCAGAGTGTCATCTTCGATAATAATAAGCAGCAGGTCGGCTATCTGCTCGTGGGCGATGACCTCTTTCACCGGCAGCGGAGGGCGGATGTTAACGCAACCTTCCAAATTACGTTGCTTTATCTCTTCAGGGTAAATCGGGTCAATGCTGCCGATTAGCTCCAGCTGGACTTTGTCCTTCAACTCAGGGCGGCGTTCCAGCCAGAGCCGCATTCCATCGAGCAGGGCGTAGCCGGTGCGACCGCTGCTCTCATCGGCTGCCAGTCGTCCCGGATGCAGAAGAGTAAACTTCTTATAAGCGGCTGGCAGAGGCTGTTGAAAATCCTCTTCGTCGTAACCGTTGCGCACGGTGAAGTATTTTTGATGAGACTTGCCATAACGGTCTTTCAGCCAGGCGGTGGCCTCTGGATAAACCGTTGTTACGATGTCGGCACGTGAGATTATCTCTTTTTCAAGCAGACGATCTGCTCTAATCCGCCAGGGAAGAGCTGCTTTGTAGAGCGGATAGTAACGGAAGAGATCACGACTGTGGCAGACCCAGGGAATGCCCGTGATTGCTTTAATCAGACAGCCTGTAAGATGAACCGAGAACGGCGGAGCTGAGGTTATCAGGCAGTCATACTCGTGCTTGCGGATAAGCTCCACTGCCCTGAGCAGGGCGGGGCGAAGAATGTTAACCCGATTGTCCGGTATCTGGCGAAGGGAGCGGTAAAGACGCTTAATAAACGATTTTGGCGGCTTGCTTCCCGGCCAGGAGGTCGAGCCTTTTCCCGTTTTCTTCCCTTTGAGCAAGCCCTTCAACCCACCCAGCCAGAGATTGATTGTTACCGGATACCTTACAACATTCTCCGGTAGCTCTTCCAGCAGTTGAGTATCATGGTACAAAGCGAACTTGTTGTATCCCCAGCCGGGATGGCGATGAATGACATCCACGTCCCAGCCCTGTCGCCCCAGATATTTAATCAGGTGAGCCGTATTCGGCTCGGTGCGATAGGGAGGAAAGCCATGTACCAGGTATAGGAGACGCTTTCTCATCGACTGTTAATCAGCTCCTCAAAGATCGTGCCGAAGCGGGCTGCCAGATTCTCGAAGCTGGTCTGCTCAACAAAGCGTTCCCGCAGCGGGTTTCCGTATTCAAAGCTCCCTGAGGTAATCTCGTCGTAGAGCATCTCCAGCTTCTCTGCCACAGCGGCGGTATCGCCGTAGGCAGCGACTCGACCGAGGTTCAAACGCCGGATCAGCTTTGCCGGAGCCGAGCTTTCGCCGACAATCCCCAGAATCGACTTGCCGGTTCGCGCGCTCTCGTAGATCTTCCCCCCGGCGGTGAACTGGTTGAGCGGGTTGTCCTCCAGGATGACCAGCAGCAGGTCTGCCCCCAGCTCGTGGGAGATAATGTCCTTCACTGGCATTGCCGGATGGATATTGACACAACCTGTCAGACCACGCTTTTCAATCTCACCCTGATAGACAGGGTCAACGCTGCCGATCAGCTCCAGCCGGACTTTGTCCTTTAACTCAGGGCGGCGTTCCAGCCAGCGTTGCATTCCATCGAGGAGGGCGTAGGCGGTGCGTCCGTTCTTTTCATCGGCAGCCAGCCGACCCGGGTGTAGAATGGTGAATCTCTCATAAACAACCGGCTGCGTCTGCTGAAAATCCTCTTCGTCGTAGCCGTTGCGTACGGTGTAATACCGTTGCCCCGGCTTGCCGTAGCGTTCTTTCAGCCAGGCGGTGGCTTCGGGATAGACCGTCGTAACCACATCGGCGCGAGCGATGACCTGCTTCTCCAGTAGATCGTCGAGCTTCCGCCGCCAGGGAAGCGGTGGCTTGTAGAGTGGGTTGTAGCGGAAGAGGTCGCGGCTGTGGCAAACCCAGGGGATGCCTGAGACTGCTTTGATCAAACAACCGGTGAGGTGAACCGAGAACGGCGGGGCCGAGGTTATCAGCAGGTCGGGGCGGCGTTCTTTGATGATCCGCAACGCCCGGTTCAGGCTGGGGCGCATCGCGGCGGCCTGGTGGTCGGGCAGATGACGCAGCAACTTGTAAAATCGTTTAAGGGAAGATTCCTGTCCACCTCTGCCTGGCCAGGCAACGGTTCCCGATTTCGTCTTTTTACCCCGGAGCAGGCCTTTCAGTCCGCTTAACAGAAGGTTAATGGTTACCGGATGGGTCGTAACCGTCGGGGGAAGTTCATTCCGCAGCTGCGGATCGTGAGCCAGGGCGTAGCGATTGTATCCCCAGCCGGGATGGCGATGAACGACATCGATCAGCCAGCCCTGCCGCCCCAGGTACTTGACCACGTGGGCGGTGTTCGGCTCGGTGCGCCAGGGAGGAAAGCCGTGTACCAGATATAGAATCCGTCCACGGCTCATTGAGAGGAACCTTTGCTTTGCAATCCAGAGATCATCTACGCGGGGTTGAGGTTGAAGAGTTTTTGATAATGGCGGAAGTTGGAGAGGATGCTGCCCAATCCCTTGATAATCGTCGCCTGGGGTTTTTCGGCTAACTTCACCGTCAATCCCGTCTCCCGGCTAATGACCTCGTCTAGTCCACGGAGTTGCGCTCCGCCACCGGTCAGGTTTATTCCCGAATCAACCAGATCCGAGGCAAGCTCCGGTGGAGTTTTCTCCAGAGTCGCGCTGACGGTGCCAACAATAGCGGAGATAGTCTCTTCCAATGCCTGGCGTGCCTCCGCCGCAGAGAGAGTGATGGTAGCGGGAATCCCGCTCACCATATTTCTGCCCCGAACCTCAAAGGTTGGTTCCTCGTCCGTTGATTCCTTGCCCGGTTTGACTGCCGAGCCGATCTCGATCTTGATTTTCTCACAGATCTGTTCACCAACCAGCAGGCTATAGTTGTTGCGCATGAAGCGTTCGATGGCAGCATCCATGTTGTCGCCACCGACCTTGCGAGACTCGGAAACCACCACGCCGCCGAGACTCATCACGGCGACTTCGGTGGTTCCTCCGCCGACATCCATCACGATGGAACCGATGCTTTCCTCGATAGGAAGCCGCATTCCTATTGCGGCGGCGATTGGCTCTTCGATGATGTAAACGCCGCGTCCACCAGCATTCTTTACCGAGTCGCGGATGGCACGCCTCTCGACCTCGGTGGTTCCCGACGGTACACAGCAGAGTACCCGGGGTCGAACCACGGAAGCTCCCTGAAACGCCATGCGGAACAGCTCTTTGAGCATCAGCTCGGTGGTCTGGTAGTCGGAGATGACGCCGTTGTTAAGTGGGCGAATCGCCCGGATGTCCGGCGGGGTTCGACCAAGCATCGCTCGGGCCTCTTCACCCACCGCCTCGACCTTACCGCTATCGTTCACGGCGATAACCGATGGCTCATTAACGACGACATCCTGACCTTCCATGTAGATCAGGGTGTTAGTCGTCCCCAGGTCGAGGGCAATATACTGGGAGAAGATTTTTTTCAAGAGAGTTTAGCTTAGTTTACCTTTCAGTGATCTTTTTGAGAGTAGCCCCTCACCCCACCCGTGGGACGAGTTCCCTCCCCAAGAGAGAGCGATAAAACAGTGCGATGATGCTCTGGACGAAGCCCGGTAGCGTGATGCAACGCACCGCGTTGCCAGCTTCAAGCTGGGTGGCAACGGCCACACCGACCTAGTTGACATTGAACGCGGCAGAAACGGTTATCAGGCAAGTTTTGTAATCGCGAAGTGTGTCCAGCTTCAAGCTGGTTATTCCAGAAGGTTACGGCACTCTTCGGCGGCGATTTCCAGGAGGTTAGCCGCTTCACGCAGCGAGATGTTAAGCCGCTTGAGGCGCAGCTCGGCACCGGATACCTCAAGGACGATGCGATGGACATTCTCCTCGGCGGGTTCCATTGCCGCTGTAACGGGTTCTCTGGTGGTGGGCTGGGTTGCTGCCACCGGAGCCGGGGTGGGTTCTGGCTCCACGGAGCTGACCGGCTGGATGAAGTCTGCTGGCTCGATTGGCTCGACAACAGCGGGTTGTTCGGCTACTGGTACGGTAACAATCTGCTCGTCGATGTCCGGTCCGAAGGAGGGGACATCGACTTCACTCTCAACGGCAATCGGTAGTACAGGTTCTTCCGCCGGAGTTGAGTCAAAAGTCGGAACGGTGGTTTCGATGGTTTCAGCTGGTGTCTCTTCCACTGCGGGAGCGGAGTCGAAGGTTGGCACCGTGAACTCTTCGTCGGTAGCGGCTTCCACGGCAACCGGCTCTGGCACTTCTGGAGCCTCCTCAACCGCGTCAGGCGTAGCACCAAACTTTGGCACGATGAACTCGTCGATATCTCCGGTGGGCAGCTCTTCGCCTGCAGAGATGAGCTCCGGTTCGGCAACCGGGACAGCTTCCGGCGTAGTCGGAGTTGTTTCCTTTGCCGCTGGCGTGGAGGCAAAGCTGGGTACGATGAACTCGTCGGTATCCCCGGTGGGCGGGTCGTCGCCCGATGAGATGAGTTCCGGTTCGGCAACCGGAATTGGCTCTGGTGGAGCGGGCGTGGTTGCTTTGGTTTCCGGAGTAGAGCCGAACTTCGGCACGATGAAGTCAGAGGTGTCGCCGGTGGGTGGTTCATCGCCGGAGGTAATCGGCTCTTCGGCATCTTCATCTACGGTGGGAACAGCAAACGCCTCTGCTCCGCCACGATTCTTCTCGAGCTCTTCGGCATCCTTCGTTACTCCACCGAGGATTTCATCCCAGATTCCGGTGGAGGGCGCGATCGGTTCGTCGAAGCGATCGCTCGCCTTACCACCTTCTGACTCAGGGGTCGGAGGCTTCTCCCGCGCTCCCGATGTAGGCGGTGGCGGCTGAGGTTGGGCTGACTTCGACGCTCCCTGCGGCGGTGGCGGGGGAGCCGCTTTTCCGCTGCTCACCTTACCCGATAGTGGCGGCGGGGGAGCTGAACCCCCTCCACTGGGTGGTGGTGGAGGGGCAGACATCGTTGCGCCCGGCGGAGGCGGGGCGGCGGGAACACCCTCGCGAAAAACCTCCCGCTTTGGCGTGGCTCCCGGATCGAGCTGCGAGAGATCGCCCATATCCAGATCCCGCTTGAGCTTCTCGGCACGTTCGGCGTTACGCCGCTTCAGTTCTTCAATGAAACTTTTGTCAACCATGTTGTCCTCCCGTCGGGTTAGCTTGCCCTACCCGCGAGATGTTTTAGAATCGTAAGAGATCGTCATTTAATGGTAATCGGAGAATCCGCGCTTAAACAAACAGAAAGTGGCTGAAAATTAACTCAATATCGTTGCGCCAGTAATCGTATTCTTCGTAGTCCAGCTCGCCCATCAACACAAAGACCTCGTCGTCACGGATGAAGAACGACAGAACCCGAACATCACGCTGGGTGTTGTCGCTATGGGTAACGGTGAGCGCGTAGTAGGTTCCCTTGAGGTCGCCGGAGTTCATCGGTGAGGTCGGAACCAGGGTGTCAACGGTGTAGGGATGGTCTGGATTAAGGGCATAGAAGAGGATATCGCCAAAGGACTGTTCGGCGATGGAACGGCTGATTCGGCTCTTGCCTTCACTCAGCTTTAGCTTACCAATCCGGATATTGACCACCAGCCGTTCACCATCGTAGCGGCTCAGGCGGGCGATCTCCGTGGCATTAAGCCACATGACCTTGCTGAAGTCGTCGGCTGCCTCGTGGCGCAGGATCGCCCCGGTCTGGAACTCCCAGTTGCTGTCCGGGCGCATCAGCTGAATGCCCTCATCGTAGTAATTGATGAGGTTATCGCTGATGTCCAGCCCCGACGAGGAGTGGGTGATAACGGTTCCCTCATCCCCTGTTTCGGAAAGACCTGTGTCCCTCAGATAAAATATCAGCCAGATGATGACAGCAAGTCCGGCGAAGAGCAGGAGGATATGGGTAACGGAGCCGAACTTTGAACGTTTGGCCCGGCGACCTCGATTAAAACTGACGCGGGGTTCTTTATCCTGGGGCATAGGCTTGGGCTACTCTTTTCTGCGGTTAAGGGTTACGGCGTGGAGTTGAAAAAGGGCTTTCAATCCACCTCTTCAAATTCAATGCATCATGGGCATTCACCAGTCCCATGAAGACCATTCTGTTGGCGTCAACAATATGGCCTATCCGGTGCAATAACACCCGGTTAACACTGCTACAACTGCTGCCTGCCTAAGGCCATCTCGACGACACTCCCGATTTAAGAGGGTGAACCAATCGAGAAAACTCCACTGCAGGCCCCGTAGCGAACCATTACAAAAGATGACAGCAATAGCGCATTGTATGGATACTAACCACAAACAAACTTGACGATACTTGGAATCCGTTGGAATGTCAAGGGTAAGGGTGTCGTCAATCGCAGCTTGACGGGTATTGGTACAAAGTTTACAATCCCAACGGTTAGACTCTGTAAGGAACTGTTGACAAACCGTTGAAGGAGCTACTTTGAAACGAACTACCCTGCTACTGTTTATTGCCATCCTGTTTGCGCTTCTCTCCGTCTTCGCTGGCTGCTCCTCCCGTGGTGGTTCAACGACCACTTCCAGCTCATCATCTGCGACCGAGAAAGACCCGGTGGAGCAGTCCGAGCTTGCCCGGCACATTGACGCCGGTAACGACTATCTGGCAGCTGGCGACCTGCGCGCCGCCACCCGTGAATACGAAGCTGCCCAGAAGATCGCCCCGGAAGACCCCTTCGTCCTTAACAACCTGGGACTGGTCTATATGGAGAAGGAGTTCTACTCCCTGGCGGCGGACAACTTCCGCGCTGCGCTGAACATTCTGCCCTACTACTACAAGGCGTGGAATAACCTCGGCAACGGCTATCACGAGCTGGGCTACGAGGATAAAGCCGCCGAGGCGTACGAGGAAGCCCTGCAGATAAAGCCCGACTACGCCTTGGCACACTGGAATCTGGCTCTGTTGCTGGAGGAGAGCGGTGAGAGCCTGGAGGCGATTCGTCACTGGCAGCGATACATCAGCCTTTCATCCGGTGAAGGCGACACCGCCTTCGCGCGGGATCGCATCTCCGCCCTCCGTGGCGACGACGATTCCTCCACCAGCGGTGGCTACATCTCCGACGAAGAGGCTGGCTATGGAGACTACTAAGCGATACGGTGGTTTGATCCTCATGGTTGCTTTTACCCTGTTTACGGTGACTTCCAGTTGTCGGCAGGTGGAGTTGCCCGTAGTCTCCGTGGGACCAAAGGGCGATCTCGCCGACCGAGTGGTTTCTCCACCACTAACGCCGGGCGACACCGTGAGCGTCTTCGGTCTGGTCGAGGACACCGGGGCGTTGACACTCCTCACCTCGTACAACTGGAACGAAGAAGGAATCATCCGAACGGTCTTCTTCCTGGAGCCGCGCCGTCCGGAATTAGATGGACTGCTCTGCGGACTAATCGACGCCGTGGTAACCGAGACTGACATCTACGGCTACGGCATCGGTCTGGAGGGCGGCTCCGGTGGTCCGCCACCGAGACCGTTCCCCACCTTTACCCTGCCGGAGGATTACCCTGAATACCTGACCACCCTTGATCTGGATAAGCTCTCCAAGCATCCCGAACATAACGGCGACTACCGCCCCGATGTCAAAGAAATCACCGCGCTTGCCTGGACTCTGGTGGATGTCGAAGAGGGTCAGCTTCTCTATCGCTCCGAGCCGCTGCCGCTGCCACCCTTCGCCGATCCCCAGCTTACCCGCTGGCTCCAGGCATACGCCCTGATTGGTGAAGACGGCGAACCAATCCGCTTCTACGTCGGAATACGCGGTGCCTTCGCAGAGTAGCAACGGCAACGCTGTGCGTTACATCACGCTTTCGCGGTTAGAATCGCTGGTAGTTTACATCATCAGCCACGGTCATCGGCTCCCATTGGTCGCTTCCAACCAACCAGTGAAATTTCTTCAGCAACGCAGTGCATTACATCCCAAACCTGGGCTACGCCCAGAACACCCTGAGCTTAGCCGTTCAAGTTGTTCGCTCAT
>JAIOSI010000228.1 GCA_021107695.1 bacterium | reverse complement strand
CCCGATTACGGGCATAATTGGCAGTCCGCCGTATAACGCCTGGCAGGAGAGCGAGAATCCGGGGGCGAAGCACATCCCGCGTCCTGTTGTTGATGGGCGGACTAAGAAGAGCTAGGCGACAGAGTCAAGCGGCGCGCACGTTAGCTCTGTTTGTGGTCCTTACATTCAAGTTATCTGGTGGGCAACAGACCGGTTAGAGGGTGAGGCGCTAGTTTGCTTTGTTAGCAGCAACCATGTTATAGATGGTTTTACAGCCGATGGTCTGCGTAAGCATCTGCTGGATGACTACACCGACATTTACCACCTTGACTTGGGCGGCAATGCTCGTATCAAAGAAAGTGGTAACGTCTTTGGGATAATGGTCGGTGTTGGTATTTCCCTGCTAATAAAGAGAAAAGTCAAGCAGCCGGGAAGAATCCATTACTTCAAGGTTGACGGCTCTAGTAGCAAAGAGGAACGACTCAGTCTCCTCTCTCACCCGGAAACCGATAGCTACGATAAGATTGAGTTCAACACCTTAAAGCCTACTCAGGGCGGCAAAGAGTGGTTCGCACCGGATACTGACTTTGAGGATCATTCTCTAATAGGTGATAAGAAGGAGAAACGTAAGCGGCTGGAAGAAGCGGAGACCGTATTTTATAACTACTCTCCTGGTGTCAAGACAAACAGAGATGCCGTTGTATATGGATTCGATAGTTGGCAAGTTGAACAACGTGTAGCTGCTATGATTGAGGCTTACAACCTTGAGATTGATCGCTGGAAACGTTCTGGTCAACCAAAGTTTGGTCCTGAACTCGATGCCTTTGTTAAAAAAGAAGATATTAACTGGAGCCGTGACCTCAAGAGAGATCTAACACGAGAGAGATACACCGAGTTTACTAAAGATAAGGTTAGACACTCTCTCTATCGTCCTTTCACAAAGAAGACACTCTACTTCTGCCCGATATTTAATCAGGACATTCATCAATTTCCCCGCATCTTCCCCACAGTAGCCACAGAACAGGAGAACAGAGTTATTAGCATGAGTGATGTTGGTTATCGCTCACCTGTCTGGAGTGTGCTAATGACCAATCACATCTTCGACCTTCACCTAAATACTACTGTGGACGGGCATCAATGCTTCCCGCTGTACACCTACGACGAGGACGGGACGAACCGCCGCGAGAACATCACCCCCTGGGCGTTGCGCCTCTTCGAACAGCACTACGCCACCGATGGCATCACCCCCTGGCAAATCTTCCACTACACCTACGCCCTGCTCCACGCCAGCGGCTATCGGGCAAAGTACAAAGACAACCTGAAGAAGACCCTCCCCCGCCTGCCAATGCTCGGCGACCAGGCGACATTCACCCGTCTGGTAACCCTCGGCGAGGAGCTTGCCGAGCTGCACCTGCACTACGAAACCGCCGAACGGTACAAGCTAGAGCGAATCGAGAAGAAGCGGGAAGGAGCCGACTGGAGCTGGCTCTGCCCGAAGCTCCGCCTGGACAATAAAGAAAAAACCCGCATCCGCTACAACGACCTGCTGACCCTCGCCGGAATGCCGCTGGAGGCACTGGACTATCGCCTCGGCAACCGCAGCGCGGTGGAGTGGGTGCTGAACCAGTACAAAAAGTACCCGGCAAAGGATGAGTTCGTCATCGACCTCATCGAGCGGGTAATAACCGTCAGCCTGAAGACGAACAACCTGGTCAGCCAGGTGGACGATATGTGGGAGGGGTAGTATCGCAAAGAGATAGAAAAAGGTCGCAATTGCGACCTTTTTTGTTAAGAATAAAGCTGTCTTCGCTAGAAAATCGGTGGTTCCTGATATTCGCCGAACTCTTCCCGCAAGACGCCGATGGTCTCGCCGAGGGTTACGTAGTTCCGCGCTCCGTCGAGGAAGCGAGGCATCAGGTTGCCGCCGTCGCGAGCCGCCTGGCGCAGCTCGCTCAGCGCGCGCTTAACCTCGGTGTCCGAGCGTTCCGCCCGAACCTTCGCCAGCCGCTCCGCCTGCACCCGCTCTACCTCCGGATTGATCTTCAGCAGGTCAATGGTGATCTTCTCGCCCTCGATGGCGTACTTGTTGACCCCGACCATGATCCGCTGTTTCTTCTCGAACTTGCTCTGGAAGTCGAAGGCGGCATCGGCGATCTCCCGCTGGAAGAAGCCGAGGTCAATCGCCTTGACAACGCCGCCCAGCTCCTCGATCTGGCGGAAGTAATTCTCGGCGTCAGCCTCGATCTCGTTGGTCAGGCTCTCGACGAAGTACGACCCGGCGAGGGGGTCGATGGTGTTGGTTACCCCGGTCTCCTCGGCGATGACCTGCTGGGTGCGCAGGGCGATGAGGACGGCCTTCTCGCTGGGCAGTGCCAGGGTCTCGTCCATCGAATTGGTGTGCAGAGACTGTGTGCCGCCGAGGACTCCGGCAAGCGCCTCAATCGCCGTGCGGACGATGTTGTTCTCCGGCTGCTGGGCGGTGAGCGAGCAGCCCGCCGTCTGGGTGTGGAAGCGCATCAGCCAAGACTTGGGGTTCTTGGCTTTGTACTTCTCGCGCATGTGCCTCGCCCAGATGCGCCGGGCGGCGCGGTACTTGGCGATCTCCTCGAAGAAGTCCAGGTGGGCGTTGAAGAAGAAGGAGAGCCGGGGAGCGAAGACATCTACGTCCAGCCCGGCGGCGATGCCCGCCTCGACATAGGCAAAGCCATCCGCCAGGGTG
>JAIOSI010000185.1 GCA_021107695.1 bacterium | reverse complement strand
GGTTATGTGGGAAATAAAGACGCTCAGTCCGTCCTGATGGTCGGGCTGGAAAAGATGGAGTATCGGGGTTACGACTCAGCTGGGATTGCCACCATTTATGAAGGTGAGCTGGGTGTGCGCAAGCGGGAGGGCAAGTTGCGCCAGCTGGCGGAGTTGCTCAACAAGCAGCCGCTCTCCGGCAATGTCGGCATCGGTCATACCCGCTGGGCGACCCACGGTGAGCCGAGCGATGTCAACGCTCATCCGCATACCGACGGGCGGGGACGGCTGGCGATTGTCCATAACGGTATCATCGAGAACTACTTCCAACTTCGCGAGGAGCTGACCGCCGCCGGACACCTCTTCAAGAGCGAGACCGACTCCGAGGTACTGGCGCATCTGTTCAGCGATTACCTCGGCGATGGTCTCTCGCCGGAGCGGGCTATCCTGGCAACCTACGCCCGGCTCGACGGCAACTTCGTCCTGGCTGTGGTCAGCGAGGACTTCCCGGAGACCATCTACGCAATTCGCCAGGGACCGCCCCTGGTGGTTGGGCTGGGAGAGGGTGAAAACCTCCTCGCCTCCGATGCCAATGCCCTGGTGCGCCACACCCGCCGGGCGGTCTATGTGGAAGACGGTCAGGTGGTTATCCTGAAGAAGGACTCGGTGCGGATTATTGATAAAGATGCCCAGCCGGTTCCGCTCAACGAGCGTGAGATTCAGGTCGAGCTGGAAGAAATGGACAAGGGCGATTACGATCACTTCATGCTCAAAGAGATCTACGAGCAGCCACGACTGCTCCGAGAGATCTTCCGCAATCGGGTCAGCAACTACAGTCAAATCACCTACAAGAACCTCTCGCTCTCTCAGCAGGAACAGAACGCCATCAGCCGGGTGGTCATTCAGGCAGCGGGAACCAGCTGGCACGCCGGACTAATTGGCAAGTACCTACTGGAGAAATACGCCCGCCTGCACACCGAGGTCGATGTTTCCAGCGAGTTCCGCTATCGCAATCCCGTTCTCGGCGGCGACACCATCGTGATGGCGATCAGCCAGTCCGGTGAGACCGCAGACACCCTTGCCGGTATCCGTGAGGCAAAGAGCAAGTTCATTAAGGTGCTTTCGCTGGTCAACGTCGAGGGCAGCACCATTGACCGGGAGTCCGACGCCGTGGTTCACCTCAACGTTGGACCGGAAATCGGCGTTGCCAGCACCAAGGCGTACACCGGGGAGGTCGCCGCGCTGATTCTGCTTGCCATGTCCTGGGGGCGGCTCAAGTACGCGATTGACGACAAGACCGTGGAGAGCGTACTGCGGGAGCTGGAGATTATCCCGGAGAAGATGGAAAAAATCCTCGCCAAGAACGAGGAGATTAAAGCCCTGGCAGAGAAGTTTGCCGATGCTCGCGACTTCTTCTTCATGGGGCGGGGCTTCGACTACCCCACCGCTCTGGAGGGCGCGCTCAAGCTGAAGGAGATATCCTACATCCACGCCACCGGCTATCCCGCCGGGGAGCTGAAGCACGGTCCCATCGCCCTGATCGAGGCCGACACGCCCATCGTCGCCGTAGTACCGCAGGGGCCGACCTACAAGAAAACGATGAGTAACATCGCCGAGGTACGCGCCCGGGGCGGGCGGATTATCGCCATCGCCACCGAGGGGGACAGCGAGATTGGCTCCCTCGCCGACCACGTCTTCACCATCCCGCCGACGATGGAAGAGCTGTCCCCGCTGCTCACCGTCCTGCCGTTACAGCTGCTGGCGTATCACGTCGCCGTGGCACGGGGCTGCGATGTTGACCGCCCTCGCAACCTGGCAAAGAGCGTTACGGTGGAGTAACCTTCCTTTTCCCCCTCCCTCCTTTGGGGGGAGGGTCGGGGTGGGGGGCTAATCCCATAGATTTGAAGGAGTCAATATGCGTGCTACAATTACATTTATGTTACTTCTGACCGTCTTCAGTTTGGTTTTAGCGAATGAAACATCCACTGAAACTGAAAAAGCTCAAGAAGGTAGAGTTACCATTTACACATCTCGTATTGTAAAGCCAGAAACAGAGAGACCATTATCAATAATGTCTGGGATGGGTACTTTTGGTCATGGTATCAATTTAAATACGATTGGTGTTTCGCAGTTTGGTGATGATAATGTCAACCAGATAAGGAACATCTATAATCAATATTTAGAAGATGATTTGACCTTAGAGGGCATTATCAATATTAATACCACATTTACAGACGGTAGTCTCTCTAGTGCCACCGTTACTAGTAATACAACAAGGAATGATGAATTAGCCAACGAAATCCTATCGGCAGTTAGAGAATGGATCATTGAGGAAAGTGAAGGCATATCAAATCTTTGTATTGGTATTCAACTACAGCGTTCCTCAAATGATTTTGAACTACCACGAGCATATGCCATCAATCCTAGTGCCTCATTTATTGAAAAGTCCGACGAAGTAACTTCGGATATGGTTGGAAAAATTACCAGCTATGTCCGCGCTTCCGGTGAATCGATCAAGTCCATTTACGAACGTTATCTAACTGTTAGTTCAATGTGTACTGGATGGATTATAGTTAGCTTGACCTTAACCGATGGTATCGTCTCCAGTGCCAACTTAGCTATGAACACTACCGGGGATGGTGCTTTAGCCAACAATATTCTTTGGGCTGTTAAGGAATGGCACATTGAGGGAGTTGAAGGAACCGTAACCTTTGAGGTTCCCTTCCTGCTAAAGCGTTTGATTCCCATGATTCCCAAAGCACAAGCAGTTTACCCGGATGTTATAGTAATTGAAGAATCATACGAAATAACTTCAGATATGGTAGATAAGATAACGAGTTATATCGATGCTCGTGGCGGACAGATTAAGCGTATCTACGAGCGACATTTAGCTGATGATCCGGGAATAGCTGGACGTATCATCATCTGCATGTTGATGGTTGATGGTAAGGTTACTGATGCTTTAATTGAGCAGGATACAATTGGCAATATTGAATTAGCTGCTGAAATTAGTTCAATAATCAGTAGTTGGCAGATTGGAGGAGTCAAGGGATTCATCAGGGTCAATGCTGTGTTTGTTCTACAGCCTAAGTAGATAGTAGCTGGGCTACCTCTCCAGAATCAGTGTTATTGGACCGTCGTTCGTCAGGCTGACCTTCATATGCGCGCCGAAGATGCCCGTTGCCACAGTGAAGCCCCGCTGGCGCAGTAGCTCCGCGAACCGCTCGACCATTGGTGCTGCGACCTCCGGTCGCGCGCTTTTTATATAGCTCGGTCGCCGCCCCTTGCGGCAATCACCGTAGAGGGTGAACTGGCTGATCACCAGCAGCTCCCCCCGGTTCAGGTCGCGCAGGGAGCGGTTTAGCTTGCCCTCGTCATCACGGCAGACGCGCAGGTTCAGCACCTTCTCCGCCATCCAGACCAGCTCCGCCTCGGTGTCGGAGTCGGTTATCGCCGTCAGCAGAACGTAACCAAAGCCGATCTCCCCGACTACGCTTCCCTCGACCTCAACCCTCGCTTCGCTGACCTGTTGCAGCACAACCTTCACGGCGAACCCTCTTCCATAGCATAGAGCGAGTCGCAGTGAGGACACTGCACCACCAGCAGGTCTTCGGCTTTGATGACGTGGCGTTTGCCTACGGAGGCTCCGCAGTTCGGGCAGGTCGTCCGTCGCTTGACTGGTCGCGGGGCAGCTCGATTCACTGAGGATGGGTTTGACGGTGCGGAGAAGCCGGGCAAGCCGGACAAACCCAGATGGGATAGCAGTCCGCCGATATCGCGATGAGTCGCCAGGTGCGTCAGCTTGCGAAAGTTAACGGCACGAAAGATGGCACAGAGGAAGCTGATCAGCCCGACAATGAAGAGTCCGGCGACGATGAAACAAACGAAGGTGTATCCGCTGGTTATGCCAAACGCCAGCCCCGGACCAAGGGAGAAGCAGCCCAGAACGAAGAGGGGAATCGCTACTCGAAGCGAGCAGAACCAGCCTCTTTTCTTGTTTGTCGAGTCACTGTCATTCGAATAGTTATTCATCATCTTCTCCAGTCAGCTTGTGGAACTCTTCCAGCGTAAAGACCGACTCTCCCTCGGTGGCGTGCCAGCGTTTGTACGCCGCTTTGTAGTAGCGGCTTGGCTGGCTGGCGATACGCAGTCGCTTGACCAGCTGCCAGAGGAAGAAGAGCAGGGTTAGTCCCGCACCGACCAGCAGTGAGATAAACGCCTCCTCACCACCTCGCTCATGGATGCTCACCTGGGCGGCGATGGCTCCCAGCATCAGACCAACCAGCATCAGACCTGAGAAGACCGTGATGAAGCGGTTCATCCGCCGCAGGCAGCGTTTGCAGAAAGCCACCTCCACCGGACGCAGGTTCCAGGCTCCTGATTTGACCTCCACCGGACGACCAACCATCAGGCGTTGGGTGGCATCTGCGGCGGCATTACATTTTAGGCAATGAGGCATGTTTAGCTTTCCAAAAGAACTTTGATGTTTGTACCTGTAAAATCATCACCGTAGGGGCGCAGCGTGCTGCGCCCTCTTTTGATACACGATGATACCTGGAATCTGGGTATGGCACGCCGTACCCCTGCGTGCCAGAGAGCAGCCTAGTTGGCGTTGATTAGCGTCGAAGCACACCGGAGATGACCAGCAGACGGATGAGCAGCAGGATGCTGGTTACCAGGGCAGCCACGTAGGTCAGGGCGGCGGCGGAGAGAACCTTCCTCGCGCCGGGTAGTTCGTCGTACTCCAGATAGCCGCCGTCGCGTAGGCTGACCATCGCCCGACGGCTGGCGTTGAACTCCACCGGCAGAGTGATTAGTTGAAAGAGGATCACGAAGGAGAAGCAACCGATGCCGATCCAGATCAGCGGCTGGAAGGAGAATATCAGCCCGGCGATGAAGAGGGGAATGTATAGCCAGGAGCCGAGCTTGGTAACCGGCACGGCTGCGTTGCGAAGGTGAAGAGGGAAGTAGCCCAGGGCGTGCTGGACGGCGTGTCCTGCCTCGTGGGCGGCAATCCCCAGGGCGGCTACGGAGTCAGAGTGTGCCACGTCGGCGGAAAGGCGCAGCACCTGCTTACGAGGGTCGTAGTGGTCGCTCAGCCGCCCACCGATGACCTCAATCTCGACATTGGAGAGTCCGGCTTCCGCCAGAATACCCGCCGCTGCCTGCGCTCCGGTGAGTCCGCTCCGGGTACGCATCTTGGAATAACGCTTGAAGCGAGACCTGACCGCCCACTGCGCCCAGAGTCCCAGCAAGAGACCGGGCAGCATCAGCAGAATTGTCCAGTCGTAGTAGAACCAGCCGAGTCCGTACATGTTCAACTCCTTTGGCGTTGTCTCTTTCGGGCAATTCTACCATATCGCCGGAAAAGGGGCTTGACCACGAAGAGGCAGCGTTACATAATAGGAGTGTAAGGAAAGTTCCCATTTCCACTACGATGGTTAATTGAAAGAGTTCAAAAAATCTTGCTGATTGATCTGGCACGGTACGGTTTTGTTTTTAATACCTAACTAAAGAGATAATCATGCGTTATTTGCTTGATACAAACATTTTCTATTATTTATCGAGCGGTGAATTAGTGCTTAACGATCTACCAAACATAAATAGTAACGTCTTCTACATTTCACCAATATCTATATTTGAATTGCTTTGCAATGATTCCCCCTACGAAAGTCGTATAGGACCCATAAAAGAAGTTAATAAACTACTAGATAAAGGAATGATACTACTAGATGGAAATTTTGTTGCCATTGCACAGCACTTCAGGGTTGAGAATCCAGCCGTAAAGAATGATTATAGTAAAGATAATCTAAAATATGATTTGATCGATTTTGCTCATCCAGACACTCCCATAGTAAATATGAAAAGAATGCTTGAGCCGATGAAACGTAAATTTTATGAAGCGAAGGATGTTTGGCTCAAAGGGATGAAGGCTACAAAAGAAAATCATATTCGCCACTACCACGGGAATATAAAAAAACTAAAACTATCGGGCAGTAGCCTAAGAACCTTTCGGGATAACAAAGAATCGTTTTTAGAGGAGTATCGGCTAGGATTAAGCAGTGGTATGATAAAGGCTTTAGAAGTAAGGTTTAACACAAGTATAGGTGATCATGGGGCTGTACCTTCATCCTTTCGCCCATATACCGACGTACTCATGTACTACTTATATGATTT
>JAIOSI010000179.1 GCA_021107695.1 bacterium | reverse complement strand
AGTCGGAGTTTGAGGCTGAAGTCGTGGGTCAGCGGAGCCGTGTTGGTGTAGTCCGCAGCCGCGTCGGTGGGCAGTCCGGGATAACCAAGATTCGGTAGCCGACTGAGCCAGCTTGTGGTGGATTCCAGCCGGGCGGTGAGGTCGCCGCTGAAGAATCGCTGCTGGTAGCCGATTGTGCCTCGTGCCAGATGGTAAGGCGCGGGGTCGTCATCCTCCCAGACCGTGGAGAGACTCAGCCGAATATTGAGCGGGAGCGTCCAGCTGGCATCCTCCGCCGGGCGGGTGGACTGAGAGCCGGCGGAGAAGGGATCGAGTCCGAAGAGCAGCTCCGCCTCCAGTCCACGGGAGATCTGGCTGCTGGGCTGGTTTACTACGGTTTCGCCGGGGAGGATGGCGTTCTCTACTTGACGCTGGAAGGCGGTGAACTCCAGCTTCAAAGGAGCGAAGCGGGTGAAACGTAGCCCGGCTTCTGCCAGCCAGCCAGTCTCTGGCACTAGCTCCTTGTTACTGAAGGAGCGTTCCTCCAGGCTGGGCAGACGATAACCCGATGAGAAATTGACGAAAATAGCATCGGTTCCGTGGCGATGGGGGAGTCCCTGGAGCAGCCCGCCTCGTCCGGTTATGAATCCACCAAAATACGAATGCTGATCGTAGCGCAGGGCGGAGTGAAGCTGAGTCAAGCCACCGAAGAAGCCCTGTTCAAAGGAAACCCCACCGCCGAGGTTCCAGTATTCCGATTCAGTGAAGTCGAGGGAGTATTCCTGGAAGCCGTCGAGGAGCAGCCCGAAACGACCGTCGCTCCACGGAGTAGCGTTCAGTCGCAGGAGACCGTTAATTGTTCGAGAGTGGTAAGAGCCAGGGAATATCTCCGATTCGACCTCGTCTTCATTCTCGTCGTTGTTATCGCTGTCAATGACCCGTCGGCTTCGCTTGTCGTCAATCAGGTTAAACTCGCCGTGGAGCAGCCCCCACTGCTGGAAGGGAAGCTGACCGAAGAGACCGTAGGTTGTGCGGTTGAGGTTGTCGTGATAGTTGTTCGGATTCAATGATAGTCGATCCTCGTTGCGCCCGTACCAGGAGCGCAGGTAGAGACCGAACTCCGCTCCGTTGTAGGGTTCTCCGGGGCGAATGCCACTGAGGTCGAAGCGAACCTCGGCATCCAGTGAACCGCCATCGCGGTCAAAGCCAGCTTCGGCTCCGGCTCCGCTCCACTTGAGCCCGCCAACCTTATAGGTAACGAAGGCGGAGCGGTTCTCGAAGCGTCCCCAGTAGAGCTGATTCTCGAAGCTGCCACCGCCGCCAGCAAGCTCCGCCAGAGCCAGGGTGAGGCGGTTGGGGTTGCGGGTTACCACGTTGATAACCCCGCCGAGGGAGTTCGAGTAGAGTCCGCCTCCCGGTGAGCGCAGAATCTCTACCCGCCGTACAAGGTTCAGCGGAATCAGAGCCAGGGTCTCTTGCCAGGTGGTTCCGTGGTGAGACGGAATGCCGTCAATCCGGATCGTTGTGTGCTGGGTTGGCGACAGGCGTAAAGAAAGCCCGGCATTCTGCCCCAATCGGTATCGTTGGTCGGGGTAGCAGCCAAGCTCAAAGGCGAGGGCATCAGCCAGGGTGGCATAGGAAAGCTCACGGAGCCGCGCTCCGGTGATGACCTCCACCGCATAGGGAGTGGAGGCGATATCCCGAGTCGCTCCGGTGATTAGCAGTTGGTCGAGGTCGTTATCGAGATAAGCCTCCTCGGCGGCAATTGGCAGCAATCGCTCTCGCTCCAGCTCTTCCGGGGTCAACTCCTCGTAAGGAGATTCCGGTATTTCCTCAGCCAGCGCGTTGAGGGACATCAACAACACCAGCAGCCAGGACAACTTAAAGCGGCTAATCGGCATCAGCGTCTGTCTTTCTGCCCAGCACTCCTCCGAAGAGTCCCAGTGGATTGGAGTCGTCCTTCAGTTCAGGGGGAGGCTCGTTCTCTTGCTCTTCTTCTGTAGGCTCTATATCACCTTCAGGTTCTACCATCTCCGTCTGTTCGTCAGCGTTCGAGGTTGGCTCCTCCGCCTCCTCGTCATCCCCGTCGGTCGTCCCCCATTCAACCTCGGTAATCGGTTGAATCTGATGGGGCGAAGTCGGGGGTAAATCATCGTCTGGTATCTCGTGGTCAACTGATTCTTCTTTGGGTGGCTCAGTAAAGCTGCCGACTGATTCCTGTGCTACTTCGTCCTCAGGTTCATCGGCAGGATAGTCTTCGTCTTCGGAATCTCTCTCTTCTTCTTCAATGCCCAGAGCCGTATCAAGCTCGGCGATGATGTCGTTGAGCCGTAACCGTACTAGTTCCTGGCGCGCCTGAGAATCTTCCAGTCGGGAGCGCAGCTCTTCGATGTCTCCAAGCTCGCTGTCTTTGTCGAGGATCTCTGTGGAGAGGCGCACATTCTCCATGGTCAGCTCGTCTATCCGGAGTTTCAGGGTGTCATTCTCCTGCCCAAGTTCATCGATCCGCGCCAGCGCGCCCCGAACCCGTTTTTCCAGTCTTTCCAGCAGCTTCTCCACGCTGAACCTCCCCAGAGATTCCTCTTTGTATTGTTAACAACTCATGTTACACAGCCTCAACATCTTAGCATGAATCAGCTCAGAGTTACAGCTTATTCTTGGTATCTGCTGGTGTAAGTATAGGCTGGCTATACAAATGGCACTCTGGTATGATTCACTGTGTTTGTTGATCAACAAAGTAAGGCTTAAGAGGAAATCATGAAGATTATTCTGGCAGAGAACGCTGGTTTTTGTTACGGTGTTAAGCTGGCGTGTCAGACCGCCTTCGACGCGACGAAGCAGCACCACGACGGCGTGAAAAGCCTGGGTCCGATCATCCATAACCCGCAGATGGTAAACAAGCTGACCAAAGCGGGGCTGGAGGTCGTTGACAAGGTTAGTGATGTGGAACAGGGCGCGGTGCTAATCCGCAGCCACGGCGCAGCACCGGGAGTCTATCAGGAGATCGAACGACGGGGACTATCACTGGTTGACGCGACCTGTCCCTTGGTTCGTCGGGCGCAGAGCTTTGTGAAGAGCCTCTCTGAAGAGGGCTACGAGGTGGTGGTGATCGGTGAGCCGGATCATCCTGAGGTTAAGGCCTTGTTAGCCTACGCCAGTCACGGAGCAACCGTTGTGAAGTCGCTGGATGATATCGACAAAATAAAACCGTGCAAGAAGATT
>JAIOSI010000133.1 GCA_021107695.1 bacterium | reverse complement strand
CCCCACCGACTCCCGCCGCTACCAGACCGTTTACGCTCGTCGAAGTGGCTCCGTTGCTGCTCCCACCGCCGGGTTGCACTTCAGCCTCAACCTCCTCGACCGCCTCAAAGCCCTCGGCATCGAGTGGCTCACCGTAACCCTCCACGTCGGCTACGGAACCTTCGCTCCACTGCCAGAAGGCGAGCTTGCCGACCACCAGCTTCACACCGAATCCTTCTCCCTGGGCAAAGCAACCGCACGGAAGATCAACGAAGCAAAGCTGGAGGGACGGCGGATCATCGCCGTCGGAACCACCACGGCACGGGTACTGGAGAGTCTCGCCGATGCGCAAGGACTTGTCAAAGCCAGCCACGGCGAGACCGACCTCTTCATCCATCCACCCTACCGCTTCAAGGCAATCGACGGGTTGATCACCAACTTCCACCTGCCCCGTTCCAGCCTGCTGATGCTGGTCGCCGCCCTCGTCGGCAAAGATCGATTGCTCGCCGCCTATGCCGAAGCCGTGCAAGAAGAGTACCGCTTCTTCTCCTACGGCGACGCCATGCTCTGCCTGCCCCACGGCTAGCCAGCTTGAAGCTGGACACACTTCGCAGCTAGTAGGTATCGTAATGGAATATCAATTCCCGCGTATGGGGCAACTAAGTCGGTCTGCCCGTAGGCAGGCAACGCGGTGCGTTGCATCACACTTCGTGGCTAATAGGTAACGACGTTTTATAGATCACTCCCGCGTTTCACCGCTCACGTTGTTCGCTTCGTTATTCCATATTTATCAACGAGTAGCGAACAACAAAAGCGGACAATATCAAGGTTTTATGGGCAAAGCCCAGTTCTGTGGTGCGGCGCACTGCGCTGCCTGAAAGGAAAAAGATGAAACGCTTCTCTTTGATTATGTTGCTGGTACTGAGCAGTGGTCTGCTGCTGACCAGTTGCGACGAAACCGCTGACCAGACACTGCTCCTGGGACACTGGGATGGCTTTATGACGGTGATGGGCATCGATGTCGGCTTCGCTATTGAGTTTAGTGAGGGCGATGACGGATTAACGGCGTTGATGGACAGTTCTTCGCAGGGGGCTTACGGGCTGCCTGTGGAGGCGATTGCCCTCGATGGCGAAGCGGTCAGCTTCGAGCTGCCCACCCCCATCGGTCTGGCGTACTACAAGGGAACCATCGACGGCAGCACCATCACGGGAACCTTCACCCAGAACGGCTATACCGATGTCTTCACCCTGACGCTCTACGACCCGGCAGATTATCCGTACACTCAGGAAGAGGTGACCATCGAGGCAGCGGACGGTTTCCCACTGCGTGGAACCCTGACCCTGCCCGAAGGTGAGGGACCGCATCCGGCAGTGATTCTCATTACCGGCTCCGGTCCTCAGGATCGCGACGAGGAAATCTTCGGTTTCGAACCTTTCCGAGTCATCGCCGACCATCTCTCTCGCAATGGTTATGCCGTGTTGCGCTGCGACGACCGTTCCCTTGGTCAGCCGCTGGAGATGTTTAACAACATCACCACAGCAGAGCTTGCCAATGACATTATCGACCAGCTCGCCTACCTGCGCGGTCGCGATGAGATTGACGCTATCGGTCTGTTTGGGCATAGTGAAGGGGCTATCGTCTCGATGATGATTGCCGCTGAGGATGACGAAGTGGCATTCATAATGTTTATGGGCGGTCAGGGTCTTACCGGCGAAGAGGTCATGGTCGAGCAGCTGGTTGCGATTATGAGCTGGAAGGTTCCAGCGAGGAGAGCATCGCCGCCGCCGCTGCTTTCCAGCGCAAGATATTTGATACCGTTAAGCGAGGTGGAGACCTGGCTGCACTGAAGGGTGAGGGAAGTATGCTGCTCCTGAATGAGCTGATGGCTCTGCCCGAAGAAGAACGGGCGCAGCTCGGCGATATCTCAGCCTACGTCGAGGCGCGAATCGATGGTCAGCTGGCGATGGCGGAGGGTGAGTGGATTCGCTTCTATCTCGCCTACGACCCGGCTGCTGACCTCGCAAGGCTCACCTGTCCGGTGCTGGCTCTGCTGGGTGAGTTCGATGCTCAGGTTGTTGCGGAGAGTAACGGTGCCGCTCTGGAGGCGGCTCTGAGCGCGGCGGAGCATCCAGATTACTCCATCCGGATAGTCGCCGGAGCAAACCACCTCTTCCAGCTCACCGAGAGCGGAGCCTTTAGCGAATACGCCACCCTGCCCAAGGAGTTCGTGCCGGGATTCCTCGACACAATCACCGCCTGGCTGCACGAACGTTTCAAGATGTAAACTCAAGCTGCTGAGGTTGCACCCCTCGAAGTACCGTCGTACAATCTGGTCGCATCCTTAACCCTCTTAGTCCACCACCAACCAACCCAGGAGAGCTGATGAGAAAACTAACGACTGTATTTGCTATTCTGCTTACAGCGATAGTCGCTCTTGCCGATGCCGGAGTTGGCCAGCTACCATCGGGTGGATCGGCTGGCATCATGGGCGATGACCTTGGGATTCGCCTGGCTGAAGAGACCGTTGTGGTGGGGCTTGAGAAAGACAGCGATGGATTCAGCTTCAGTGTTCTGGCGGACTTCACCCTTCGTAACAGTGGCTCAGCACAATCAGTTTTCCTCTTCCTGCCCGTGTCTTCGATTTCGTACCACACCCCAGAGCTATACGCGATTATGGATGGTGAGAACCCCGCTAAAGAGACCGATAGGTATGATGTCTGGCTGAAGCTGAACGACTCAAAGCTGAGACATCAGCTCTTTGTCGTTCGGAGACTTTATGACAAGGATGATATTATTGCACCGGAAGGTCGCATTGCTTTTCAAACGAATGATGGTGAGAAATACGCCCTTTGGCCAATCAGCAGGGCGACGGATGAAGATCTGGATGTCTCCCCGAGTGACTGGTGGGACATCTGGGCCGTGTGCAGTGTTGACATCCCGGCGGGCGATTCTACTCTGCGGTATCACTACGACGGCGTTCCTGCTTTAGGCTTTATGTTATCTTTCTCCGATGTTTACTATCCACTCTGGAGCGGGGCAAGCTGGAGCGGAACCATCGGGGCAGGGATGGTAACCTATGTACTTGGCGATGGATTGACCATTGATGATACCTTCGGCTACTCTGCGCCAGAGGACGTTGAGGTTGAACCCCTGAGCAACGGCTATCGTTTTAGCTTTGAGGACTACGAACCACAGTCTCGCGATGAGTTTTCGGTAAAAATGGTTGTTAACAACAGGTTCATTTACTTCAGCAGTGAAGGGCTGCGAGTCGCCCCCTCTTTCGATGCGGCTTTCGCAAACGGAGTAGAGTCATTCGAGGAGGGCAATCAATACCTATTTATCCTCGACGCTCAGGGAGCCTGGATTAAGGGTAGAACGGAGTATAAAGGTGAAGAAATAACAGGCTGGCTGTTTGACGAGGGTTTCGATTTCAACGATGGTGGTACCGAGGGTGATTTGCGGATGGTCTGGGAAAATCCAATCAACTTCAGAACAGAGCCAAGCAGCGGCGCAGAGCGGGTTGCCGATTATCCAACCGTCAATCCATACGGTTACCAGGGAGAGTGGGATTACCTCCAGTTTATAGAAAGAAAGGGTGACTGGCTCCGAATTATTGTTTGTGTCTATGACGACGGAACAACTTACCATCACGGCTGGGCGCGCTGGCGTTATCTTGACCCAGAAACCGGCAAGGAGAATATCTACATTACCAAGTGAAGCTGATTGAGTTCGTTCCGGGCAAGTGTTAGTATCCGTATGAGCTTTCTTCATTCACGAACCGACACAGGAGATTTCATGAAACACGAACTGCTCTACCGTCCCAACTTTACCCTGGCTCGCGTGATGCTCGATCCCGGTGAAGCCGTTACCGCCGAGGCTGGCGCGATGGTCAGTATGTCCGACGATATGGAAATGAAGACCAAGGGGCGCGGCGGCATCGGCAAG
>JAIOSI010000237.1 GCA_021107695.1 bacterium | reverse complement strand
TTGCCAAGCGGTACATGAATCGCGGTCTGGCTCTGGAAGACCTGATTCAGGAAGGCAACCTGGGGCTGATTCGCGCCGCCGAAGGCTACGATCCCGACCTGGGAACCTGTTTCTCCACCTACGCCACCTGGTGGATTCGCCAGTCCGTTGAGCGGGCAATCGTCAACAAGCGGCGCACCATCCGGATTCCCATCGAAAAAGACCGGATGATCAAGAAGATCATCCGCGCCCGGGAGCAGCATATCAGCGAGACCGGAGAGATCCCTTCGATCTCTCAGCTCGCCCAGATTCTACAGATATCCGATGAAAAGGTCGAGAAGATTCTGCGCCTCGCCTCCGGTTCACTCTCCCTCGACGGTGTCTTCGGCAACTACTCCAACCCGCTGATGGACAGCGTCTCCGAGGATGTGCCGACGAACCCCAACAATCTCTGGAAAGATTACCTGCGGAAAAGCTCTCTCCGTCGCGCCATGGACGAGCTGACCGAGCGGCAGCGGCAGGTGCTGACGCTCCGCTTCGGCTTCCTCGCTGGCCAGCGGCACTCTCTGGCAGCGGTGGCAAGGAAGCTCGGCTTCTCCACGGAGACAATTCGCCAGGTGGAGCTGCGCGCCCTGACCGCCCTGCGTCAGCATCACAGCGACCTCCTTCGTCTGCTCGTGTAGGGGTGGGGGTGGGTTAACATCTATATACAACCGTAGGGGCGAAACGATTCGATAGAATTGTCTTCGCCCTTTATATATTAGTCCCTTCCCCCCATTGAGGGGAGAGACTTATCCCACGGATTAAGGATGGGGGCTGTTTTTAGCCCATGATAATTTTACGGCGGGGATTGCCTTATCAGCAGAAATCCCCGCCCTACATTTCGTCTATTGCGTGATTGTAATGTAGGGGCGAATCTTGTATTCGCCCTTTTTTGTATCAGGGCGGACACACAGGTCCGCCCCTACAAACGTATTCTAAACAAACACGAGGTGTAACGTAGGGGCCGACCTTTAGGTCGGTCCCTACCAGCGTACCCTTAGCATCCTCAAGGTGTTCTGGCACGAAGTGCCAGTCTTGTGGTGCAGCGCACCGCGATGCTACTCCAGGTAGATTTCCACATCGGTGCGGTCGCCGGTTTCGTCATCCACCTGGTGAACCTCGACGATGTTTCCGGTAACGGCGTTCTCGACCATGCTAATGATCTCGTCGAAGTCCACGTTAATGGGCTTGCCGTTGACCTCCACGTCTTTGGGGATGAACATTTTGGCGATGCGTGCCAGCGCAAGGGGCAGGCGGACGTTGACGTTGGTTTTATCGCCCTGCTGAACCTTGATGATCAGGAAGCGGTTGGAGTGGTCTCCGCCGATTTCGCTGATATCTGCCTTGTCGGCGGCTGCCATCAGTTTCTCGGCTTCGTCGGCGGTGATCTGTCCCTCGACCACCATGTCGAGGATCTTTCTGCGTTCTTCGGTGTTCATGGATTCTCCTTGTAGGGGTTGGTGCGTTAGGAAACTACTAGTTAGTGTTGGTGGGATAAGCATCTTACTTACCTCTGAGGGTTTTACTCACCCAGCTCGTTTAGTTTGCTGATTGCCTCTTCGGCGGAGAGTTTGCCGTTGGCGAGCTGCTCCAGTACGGTGGAGCGTTCGTTGGCGAGCTGGCGGGTGTCGGTTTTGGGGAAGTGGCCGTGAACGCCGAGGGCATTGGCAAGCTCTGCCAGCCGCTTTTTGACCGTGGGATAGCTGACCCCCAGCACCCCCTCCAGCTCCTTGATGCTCCCCCCCGTGGCGACGAAGTTCTTTAGCAACGCCCGCTGCTGTGGGGTGAGGGAGCAGAACTCACAGAGGGTGAAGTCGCCGCTGAGGCTCATCCGGCAGGATTTGCAGTGCAGCTCGGCAACGGACATCTCTTTGCCACAGACAGGGCAGCGACCGGGAATTGGGTAGGGCATGGTTCTCCTGGATGAATGGGGTGGTTCTGAGGGTTTGTTCTCTCAACGGCAAAGACAGTATAGCTGGGAAAATTAAGATTGTCAAGGGAAAAGTTAAGAAAATTAAGGAATGCTTGAAAATAGTGAAGCAGACGGGTGTAGGTGCGGTTTTAAGTTGTTGCAACAACGTCAAAAACTTGTCGATGTTATCCCCTCTCCCCTTTGGGGAGAGGGCTAGGGTGAGAGGTAAAATTTCAACTCGTGATAATTCTGCGGGCCGACCTAAAGGTCGGCCCCTACATTTACATCCCTCCGCATTCGTCGCATTGCTGTGGTATGATTGACTCTGTCAGAAAGCAAAGGTTTAATCATGAAAGAGCTGCTGGTCGCCAGTCGAAACGCGAAGAAGCTCGTCGAGCTGAAGACCCTCCTCGCCCAGCTGGGCTACGAGGTTATGAGCCTGGCAGAGATCGACCCTGACAGTGAGGTTGAGATCGTCGAGGATGGTCTGAGCTTTGCCGAGAACGCCCTGATCAAGGCGCGAACCGCCGCCGATGCCTGCGGCATCCTCAGCCTGGGCGAGGACTCCGGATTGGTGGTCGAGGCTCTCGGCGGCGCGCCGGGGATCTACTCCGCCCGCTACCTGCGCCTGACCACCGGGGAGCTGCGCCTGCCCTACCCCGACTATCCGGGGGGCGATCCGCTGGCGGTGCGGGGAGTAACCGACGACGACCTGAACAACCTGCGGCTGCTCTTCGAGCTGGAAGGCAGAGACAACCGCGCTGCCCATTACCGCTCCGCCGTGGCTGTGGTCGATGGCGCGGGCAAAGAACTCTGCGCCTTCGTCGGCGATGTCCACGGTACGATCACTCATCGCCACGACGGCGACGGTGGCTTCGGCTACGATCCCCTCTTTACCCCGGCAAACCACGACCGCACCTTCGCCCGAATGACCGCCGACGAGAAGCACGCCTTGAGCCACCGGGGTAAGGCTCTGGCGCAGCTGGTGGAGTTTCTCGGCGAGAAGGTGTAAAACGGATGCTGTCCTCCAAACAGACTCAAAAGACAATAACCAACTTCCGCCGTCTGCTCCTCTTCAGCGGGATTTTCAACATCGTCCTGGCGGCTCCGCTTATCCTCCCCGGAGTCTTTGCCTGGTACCTCCGTATTCTTGGTGAGTTCAACGCCTTGCTGAATCTGGGAGGTGTTACGCCGGTTCCGCCAACGGAGGGCATCGGCGCACTCCTGGCAAACACCGCCGGGATCGATCTGGTTCTGATCGGCGTGATCGTCATCTACGCCTCACGCAAACCCCTCAAACGCAAGGGTATCGCCCTGCTGAACGCCTGCGGACGCACCCTCCTCGCCTTTATCGTTGGATATTACTGTTTTGCCCAG
>JAIOSI010000086.1 GCA_021107695.1 bacterium | reverse complement strand
TGCGGCACGCTGGAGTCATGCTGAAGAACAATGTCGCAGTCAGGCGATTGCCCGATTGTAACCTCGTCCATCTCAGGGATCAGACGTTTGATGATGCGGTCGCCCCGAGAGATAACCAAGCCAAGAACCGGCTTGCCTGGATTGGAATCCATTTTATCTCCTTAGTTGGGGTTTTTTGCGTAACTAATCGTTAACTCGCGCCCGGCTTGGCTGATGCCCTCTTCACTCTGTAACGGTCGGTATTCGTAACAGTTACGACCGACCACACAGCTTGACGGCAGCCTCCCTACGGGGCAGAAGTCTAACAGCTTGCTACACAAAGGGTTTGGGATTATTCCCACTTGCGAAGGTCTTGCAGGGCGGCTAACGAAACATCCTGATAGCCCGCTTGTCCCGCCGTGGCAACGACGCCTTCAATCAGGCTGTAGAGGTGTTGCGTGTGCGCCAGAATAACGATCTTCGGTGGATCTGGGTTGTCTCGTCCGGCTCGCGCGTCCATCTCGATGATTTCCGCGATCCGAGCCTTCATCGGAGCCAACAGGGTCGGAATGAAGTAGTTCCGAGTCTTCTCGGCGATGGCATCCGGGGTACTCATAACCTCGGATTCCAGAAAATAGATCAAGTCCTGACCGACGGCAACGCGATCAACCATTCCTGGTCGATCCTTAACGTTACTGTGTGGCAGAACCAGGTTTGCCGCAGATGACGAAAGATCCCCCTGGGTCGAGAAGGTCTTGAGGAGGAAAACCAGGATGATGACCATCATGTCCATCAGCGAAGTGATTTTTACTCCACCGTCTTCCTCATGCTGCGGTCGCCTAATTTTCGATGGTGCTGGTGCGCCAGGCATTTATACCTCCTTTCTTTAGTTAGAGGGCGATAGCCGCGCCGAAGATGATATTCGGGAAGAGGCTGTAAACGTTCACCCTTGTCCCGACCGCGCTATCGTAAAGAGCGGCCTGTTCTTCGGACTCAATCGTCAGCGAGTTTGTCTCTCCGCGGACGATGTCCATCGTGTTGATGACATCGGCGTAGAGAACATCGGGCTGAACTCCCAGGTATATCTCGTTGTGATCCTCGTAGTAGAGGGTCTTGATCTCATCGAGCTTGGTGGACAAGCCCTCGAAGTCGAAGACCTTGTTACCGTTGGAATCGGTAACCTTGGGATACTCCAGCACCGCGCCTTCGTTGATGATGGCAAAACCGTTCTCGTTGTTGACAGAGACCATCAGCACTCGGTTGTCTCCACCACCAGAATCGCCACTGCCACCAGCGGAACTCGCTGGCAAAGTAACCTGCAGCGCGACGGTTGTTACGAAAACCGCTGCCTTGAGGAGGAAAGGAATCAGGATAACCATCAGATTCATGATCGGAATCAGGTGATCCTCGCCCGGGTCTTTATCTTTTCCGCCTCGTCGTGACTTGCTTGGAGGAAAAGCCATGGTGTTTATCCCTTCATCCGGGTGATCTGCGTGGAGATCTGAACCGTGTACATGTCAATCTCGTTAGTGATTTTCTTCGTCTTCGCCTTGATAATCGAAGAGACAACGATACACGGCACAGCAACGACCAGACCGAACATCGTCGTTAACATCGCGGCGGCGATACCCCTACCGAGCATGGCTGCGGCATCTTCTGGTGAAGCCTGAGAAACAGCGTCGAAGGCTGTCATCAGACCAGAAATCGTTCCCAGCAGTCCGAGGAGGGTCGCGATCTGCCCCAGCATGTCCAGATAGCCTACTCGTTTCTCAAGCTCTGGCAGAACTTCCAGGGTTTTCGCGTCCGCCGCTACCTGCATATCGCGTCCGGTTCCGGCGTGGTTCTTTACCACCTCGCGCAGCACCTTGGCAAGGGCGGAGTTCGATGTGTTACACAGAGCAATCGCCTGCTCCATGTTACGGTTGGAGATCAGTCTCTCCAGCTCTCCGACAAAGCGTTTAGCGTTGATGGAGGACTTGAATATCACGAAGAAGGTACGTTCGAGCATCACCGCGATGGCAAACGCGGCAACCAGCAGGATAACCCACATGAAGTCGCCACCATCGGTGAACTGGGTGAATAGTCGTCCCATAAACATCCTTTGGGAAGAAATAAATGGATGGGTAGTCGTTTCGCGCGGTCTTGGTCTCGTCTAATCGCCCCTGCCATCAACGGGCAGAGCCGCCCCCATCCTGACCAAAACGCGCCTGATAGAAACCGAACCTCCTTTCCGGGTGATGTATCTTCCAGGTAAGTGAAAATCACACAACTAATTACAGGTTTGCGGGGTACGGCACGCCGTACCCCTACGGGCAATCGTCATTACCGTAGGGTCATACCGCTGTTATTTTGCGATTATTAACCTTTTATAATAGTCTCAAGGTGTTACACGGGCGGGGATTGGGGCATCGTGAAGAAATCCGGTAGGTAGAGGGGAGGATTTGTTAACCAGTCAACGGAGCTAATCTGTGAGGATGATCACCGCCGCCGCAGTGATGGCAACGCCGGAGCCTCCGGCAAGCCAGCTGGCATTGCTGGTTTCACCGTTGGAGTCCATGTAACCAGCGGCAATACCAGAGAGGAGGGCGGCTCCGGTAACCAGCCAGAGCAGGGGGTTGTCGATGGTGCGCTGGGTAACCGCCAGCCCCTCCTCAAACTCCTCTTTATCAATCGGGTTGAGGATTTGAGAGGCGTAGGTCTGACGAAGCATCACCGTGCCGAAGTCGGGATCGGAGCGCAGGAGGAAGGATACGGCGGTGGGAGCCTGGGCGCGTCCTGTAATCGAGATGTCGGACAGCTCGATGAACTCGCCATCCTGGGCAACGGCGAACTGCGCCAGCAGAAGCAGCAAAAGCACTGTAATCAAAGTTGTCTTCACCGTAAACTCCTCTGGCA
>JAIOSI010000204.1 GCA_021107695.1 bacterium | reverse complement strand
GGTCGTGGGGCTTCACATCGCCCTCGGTGAGCGGCGTGCCAGCCTCGATTTCATCGCCATCGTGAACGATGACATGCTTACCGAAGCGCACGAGGTACTCGTCTTCCTCGACCTCGTTGGTAATGAGGATCGTCCGTTTGCCCTTCTTCGGCTTGCCAAAGGAGACCGCGCCGTCAATCCGGGCGATGGTCGCCGGGTTCTTCGGCTTGCGGGCTTCGAGCAGCTCAACGACCCGGGGCAGACCACCGGTGATGTCCGCACTCTTGCTGGACTCCAGGGTGATCTTGGCGAGGACATCCCCCGCCTTGACCTTGTCGTTGTTGTGGGTAACCAGATAGGCACCTATCGGCACCGGATCGTTCTGTTCTTTGCCATCGGCGGAGTGAACGATAATCTGCGGGTGGAGCTTGCGGTTGCGATACTGGGTGATTACCCGCTGGATGCGCTCGGAGGACTCGTCGAGGGTCTCGGTCATCGTAACGCCGTCGATGATATCGATGAACTCGACCTTACCGGGCTGCCGCGCCAGAATCGGGCTGGTGTAGGGATCCCAGGAGAAAAGGAAGTCTCCCTTCTTCACCCGCTGATCGTGCTTTGCCTCAACAACGGCACCGTAAGGAACCTCGAACTTGACCATCTCGTTGTCGTCGCCATCGTAGATAACGATATGCCCGTTGCGGCTGGCGGACAACGCCTGCCCCTCACGGTTGACGATGAGGTCGAGGCTGTGCAGCTCTATGCGACCATCGTAGCGGGATTCGGCATGGGTCTGCTGGAGGATACGGCTTGCCGTACCACCGATATGGAAGGTTCGCAGAGTAAGCTGGGTTCCCGGCTCACCGATACTCTGGGCGGCAACGACTCCCACCGCCTCGCCAATGTCAACGGGCTTGCCAGTGGCAAGATTCAGCCCGTAGCACTGGGAGCAGACACCCTGAGGCGATTCGCAGGTCAGAACGGAGCGGATGCGTATCGTCTTATTGTTCGCCTCGCCCACCGCCTTCGCCTTTTCCTCGGTGATCAGCTCACCGGCGTGGATGATGACATCGTAGGTCAGCGGATGATAGACATCGTCGAGGGCAACCCGCCCGACAACCCGTTCGGGGAGTGCCTCGATGACCTCGTCACCCTCTTTGAGTGCCTCGATCTCGATACCCCGGATGGTGTCGCAGTCGTGGCGGGTGATGATGGTGTCCTGAGCGACATCGACCAGACGGCGGGTCAGGTAACCGGCATCCGCCGTTTTGAGGGCGGTATCTGCCAGACCCTTTCGCGCGCCGTGGGTACTGATGAAGTATTCGAGAACATCGAGAGCATCGCGGAAGTAGGAGATAATCGGGCTTTCGATGATCTCGCCGATGGAGCCGGTGATCTTCTTCTGGGGCTTCGCCATCAGCCCGCGCATTCCGGCAAGCTGGCGAATCTGATCGCGGGAGCCTCGCGCTCCGGAGTCCGCCATCATGTAAACCGGGTTGTAGCCGTGCTGGTCATTTGCCATTTCCCGGAACATATCATCGGCAACGGTCTCGTTGGCAACCGTCCAGGCATCGATCACCAGGTTGTAACGCTCACCGTTAGAAAGGTTTCCGGCATTGTAGTCTGCCGTAACCTCGGCAACCTTTTTGGTCGCCTTCTTAATCGTCGCCGCCTTGGTTCCGGGAACCCGCAGGTCGTTGATACCCACGGTCAGTCCGGACTGGGTGGCGTAGCGATAGCCGTAGCTCTTGAGGTTATCGAGGAGGGTAACGGTGATGTCCTCGCCGTACTTCTTGAAGCACTCACCGACGATTTTGGTAATCCGCCCCTTGTTCATCAGGCTGCCCCGATAGCACATCTGCGGCGGCAGGAACTGGTTAAAGAGTACCTGCCCCACCGTGGTGTAGAGCCACTTGTCGCGGATAATCTTCTGGTCGGCGTCAACCTGCCACTCCGGCTGCTTTTCGAGGAGGACATCGTCGTGGAGCTTGAGCATCCCCATGTCGTAGCGGAGCTTGACCTCGTCGAGGGTGCGGTAGCGGGGACACTTCGCAGGCTCTTTGCGCTCTTCGGACAGATGGGGCTTGGTCATGTAGTAACAGCCCAGCACCATGTCCTTGGACGGTGTTGCCAGTGCCGAGCCGTCTGCCGGAGAAAGAATGTTGTGGGTCGCCAGCATCAGCAGGCGAGCTTCGAGCTGCGCCTCTACCGAGAGCGGCACGTGAACCGCCATCTGGTCGCCGTCGAAGTCGGCGTTGAAGGCGTTGCAGACCAGAGGATGGATACGGATTGCCTCGCCCTCGACCAGAACCGGCTGGAACGCCTGAATGCCGAGACGGTGCAGCGTCGGCGCACGGTTGAGCATGACCGGGTGATCCTGAATAATCTCTTCGAGGATGTCCCAGACCTCTGGGGAGACCTGATCGAGCATCTTCCGCGCGCTCTTGACGGTATGGACGATGCCCGCCTGTTCCAGACGCATGATGACGAAGGGACGGAACAGCTCCAGCGCCATCCGCTTCGGCAGCCCGCACTGGTGCAGCTTTAGCTCTGGTCCGACGACGATAACCGAACGACCGGAGTAATCAACACGCTTGCCGAGGAGGTTCTGACGGAACCGCCCCATCTTACCTTTAACTGTGTTGGAGAGGCTCTTCAGCGGGCGATTACCTGAACCCCGGACTGCGCGTCCCCGACGACCGTTGTCGAAGAGGGCATCCACCGCCTCCTGAAGCATCCGCTTCTCGTTACGCAGGATGACTTCGGGAGCGGAGAGGTCTTTGAGCCGCCGCAGACGGTTGTTGCGGTGAATCACCGAGCGGTAGAGGTCGTTGAGGTCGGCGGTGGCAAAGCGTCCACCGTCCAGGGGAACCAGCGGGCGCAGCTCCGGCGGAATCACCGGCAGCACCTCCAGCACCATCCACTCCGGGCGATTGCCGCTCTTGCGGAAGCTCTCGGCGATGGTCAGCCGCTTGAGGATCTGCCGCCGCGCCTGCTTACTGGTGGAGTTTTCCAGATCAACCCGCAGGTCGGTAACGAGGTCTTCCAGGTCGATCGCCTCGAGCATATCGCTGACGACCTGCGCCCCCATATCCGCCTCGAAGTCGTAGCCGAAGTCGGCGCGCGCCTTCTGATACTGCTCCTCGGTGAGGAGCTGGCGGAACGCCAGGGGGGTCTCACCGGGGTCTGTAACCAGATAGCTCTCGTAGTAGAGTACCCGTTCGAGGTCGCGCACCTTGATGTTGAGCAGGCTGGAAACCCGCCCGGGCGCACCCTTTACGTACCAGATATGGGCGGTGGGAACCTCAAGCTCGATATGCCCCATCCGCTCGCGGCGAACCTTGGAGAGCGTTACCTCGACGCCACAGCGGTCGCAGATAACCCCCTTGTTCTTAACCCGTTTGTACTTGCCGCAGAAGCATTCCCAGTCCTTGGTCGGACCAAAAATGCGCTCGCAGAAGAGACCGTCCCGCTCGGCACGAAGGGTACGATAGTTAATCGTCTCCGCCTTCTTTACCTCGCCGGATGACCAAGAACG
>JAIOSI010000117.1 GCA_021107695.1 bacterium | reverse complement strand
GGAGAAAGCCCATCCTGAAGATTGATTTTGGTTCCAGCCGTTTCAGCTTGTAACGCATCGGTTACTCTCCCCTTGATTTCAGCAATGCTCCTGCCAGTGCCAGCGCGCCGTTCTCCAGCTGCTTGGCGGCGGTTTGGAATAGTTCCTCAACCTGGGCGAGGTGAGTATCCAGCTGGTGAACCTCCTCCAGCGACAGTTCGACGTACTTCAGCTCGGCACCATTTGTCATGTCCGGCGGACCGACGGGAACCCGCTCCTCCCAGAGACTCACTACGATGAGCAGCTCCTCGGCGGCGGCGGTGATTGCCTCGGCGGCGGCGAGCTTTAGCTCACCAACGGTGGCTGCAACCTCCGGTATGGCAACAAGGGCGAGTTCGTCCCAGGCCTCGGTGGCTTTGGTTAGAAGCCTCTCGGCGCGCCAGGAGTCCATCGGCAGTCGAATGCCGCAGCCCTGCCCCACCGCCAGCACGGTGCCGTTGTACTCGTCAACGCTCTCCTGCAACAGCGCGTCGGGGGCGGAGACCGGCTGCTGATAGTCGGTGAGGGATTTGTAGTCGCTCTCACCACAGGCGGTTGCCAGCAGGGAGAGAAGGGAGAGCAGTAGAAGAGAAAGAAGGGTAAGCGGGAGTCTGGTTTGCTTCAAGTTGAGACCTCGGTTAGGTGTGCGTTAAGGGGTTGAGGGTAATTGTGATATTACCGGGGGTTTTTCGTGTTAAGCCCCCATCCCGACCTGTGGGACGAGGTGTAGCGACCAACGGGAGCGAACGATATCAGGGTATTCTGGCACGAAGTGCCAGTCTTGTGGTGCAGCGCACTGCGCTGCCGCTGCCTGCTATTCTTCGGAGACGCCCATCAGGATGAACTCTGCCAGCAGGGTGCGTCGTCCGCGGTCAAACTCACCCCGGTTCGCCTTGATCGAGTCCACGATGTTGCTCATGAAGTAGATCAGCATATCGCCGTGCATTCCGGGGAAGGACGCCTCCGCCGCTATGTCCAGCTCGAAGTTGTTGATGAACTCGCCGTACTCGCCGATGGTATTGGCGAGGGCGGTCATAATCTCGACCTTGCGCTCCTGGAAGGTCATGATCTCCGGCACCTCGAACTTCATCGAGAAGGCATCGGAAAGCTCGATCACCTGGGTCTGGAAGTCAATGGCATTGCGGAAGATAGCCCCGGCGTTCTGCTGTATCGCTTCCGGCGACAGCTCCGAGGTGTTGACGATGGACTCCAGCAGGTTCTCGTAGAGCCGCTGCGCCTTGGCATCCAGCGGATCCATCATCTCCCGATAGAGAGCCACTTCGGCGGCTTTGTCCACGCCGGAACCGCAGGCGGTGAGCAGGAAGACACCAAACAGAACGAGTAGCAGGCTTCGACTATGCTTTAACATGACCTTCTCCTCAGTGTAACGCCGTTTCGAATCATACCAGAGCCGCCCGATTTCAACAAGCGTGTGATAACAGACCGTGGTACAATCGGCTCGATGCTTTTCAGGGAGTCGGAATGCCGCTGCGAATCGCTTTTGACGCTACCGAGGCCGCCCTGCCCAGGCTGCGGGGGATGGCTCGCTACGCCGGGGAGCTGCTCACCGAACTGGCGAAGCTGCCGGAGGTCGAACTGACCCTGCATCTCCGTCATCCGGCAGAGGTTCCGGCTGAGCGTCTGGCAGGCTGGGGAGACCCGCCGAGCCGTTCCTTTTTCGTCCGGCAGCGCGGAAAGCTGGATGCTGATCTCTGGCATGGTCCGGCAAACCGGCTGTTCTATCGGGGGAAGCTCCCCGCCGTGATCACCCTCCACGACGTGGCTCCGCTGATCGGTTACGGTAATAATCGCAAGAGGGTCTGGGCGCGGGAGCTTAAGCGTTGCCGGGCGATTATCACCCCCAGCGAGCATTCCCGGCGGGGGATTATCCAGCACTTCGGGCTGCCGGAGGAGCGAATCCAGGTCATCCCCGAAGCCGCCTCAATCCACTATCAGCCGCAGCCGGACGGGGTCGTCGAGCAAGTCTGCGCCAAGCATCGGCTCATTCCCCGGCGGTATATCCTCCACGTGGGCAGTCGGGAGAAGCGGAAGAACCCCCATGCCATCTTCGAGGCGACCGTGGGGCTGCTGGAGGAGTTCGACCTCACCCTGGCTCTGACCGGTTCGCCTTCACAGAGCGAAGAACAGTACCTGCCGAGGCTCGGCGAGCGGGTACGCTTCCTCGGCTATCTGGACGACGACGACCTCCCCGCCCTTTACAGCGGGGCGGTGGCTCTGCTCTTCCCCTCTTTTGATGAGGGCTTCGGGCTTCCGGCGGCGGAGGCACTCGCCTGCGGCTGTCCGGCTCTGCTGGCACGGGCAGGTTCCTTGCCAGAGGTAGGAGGCGAGGCGGCACTCTACTTTGATCCAAACGAGATAGAAGAGGTTCGCCAGACCCTGCGTCGTCTGCTGACGGATCCAGAGCTGGCGGAGCGGCTGCGTCGGGAGGGACCGAAGCAGGCGAGTCGCCGCTGGAACGAGGTAGCGCAGGAGCATCTGGCGGTTTATCAGGGGGTTGTTGGTAACTCCTAACCCATGAAAATGTAAACCGTAGGGGCGAACCTTGTGTTCGCCCTTCGTCAATCTGCCCCTCACCGCAGCCCGTGGACGAGTTCCTCTCCAGAGGAGAGAGGGAGTACAAACACAATTATTTTGATGACAAAGAGGACCCCAATGGGATCCTCTTTGTTTTGCATAAACATCGGAAGGTTAACATTGCACTAACTGCTAACTCCCGATTTATCATCTATCTAGCGGACAATTGCCAGACGGGTGGTGAG
>JAIOSI010000067.1 GCA_021107695.1 bacterium | reverse complement strand
CGTCGGCTGAACCAGATTTCATGGTCGCAGCGTTCGGCTCGAAGTTGATGCCGTCCAGGGTGAGGACGGTGGGACCTTCGTAAACGACAGGCTTCTCGTCAGGACAGCCGTCTTCGTCCTGGTAACCGTTGAAGGTTTCAGGCTCGTTCGGGCAGGCATCGTCTTTGTCCAGGATGCCGTCGCCGTCGTTGTCCTCATCGGGGCAGCCGTCTTCGTCCTCAAAGCCGTCAAAGTCCTCGGCTTCGTCGGGACAGGCGTCTTCGGTATCGGGGATGCCGTCGCCGTCGTTGTCCAGGTCAGGACAACCATCGCTGTCTTCAAAGCCGTCAAAGTCCTCGGCCTGATTCGGGCAAGCATCCTTGGAATCGACGTAGCCGTCGCCGTCGGAGTCCTTCTCGACCAGGTTGATGTCGGCGGAGAAGCCAGTGAGAACCTCGATCCAGGGGTTGTCGGTGAGGACACCGATGCCCACGCCGAAGTCCCAGTAGAGGAAGTCATCGCCGGAGAGACGGAAGCCAGGCATGATCTGGAGCCAGTCGTCGGTGGGGGTGCAGGTCTCAGTACCGCGAGTCTGCTCTTCAGTGAAGCCGACCTTACCGACGGTGTCAACGATGAAGGAGAAGTTCTTGGTGGCTTTGACCTCAAGACCGAGTCCGTAGAGGAAGTAGTCGTGTACCGGGTAGTTTTCGTGCAGGACGACCTCTTCGGTTTCACCGGTAGTCTCGTCGAACTCGTAACCGATGACATCGTACTCGCCCAGGGTCAGGCGATAGCCAAGGTTGACGTTGTAGGAGAAGATGTCGTTCTTGCCAACATGCTTCGTAACGGCGAGGAGGAAGTCGATGTTAGTGTCGCCCATGGTCTCAAAGGCCATCGAGTCGTTGCCCCGGACGTTCGCATCGTCCGCTGCAGCCATGCCACCGAGGTTGAAGTTGAAGAGTACGGAGATACCGGGCAGGTAGCCGTTCTCCTGCTCTTTGATCGGGTTGAACTTGGTGCCGATGAATAGCTCACCGAGGCCAACGCGTTCAAGGGAGGTGTCCATCACCTTGCGAGCGGCAAAGGTCGGGGCAACCGAGAACTCCATCCAGTCGAAGAAGCAGAGCGTCAACTGGAAGGGGTTGCGGCTGTAAACATCGGAAATGTAGTAGCTGTCATCGGTGGTGTCGTAGTCGGCCCACTCATAGCCCGAGCCTGCGACATCACGATTGAAAACCCAGATGTCAAAGTGAAGACCAAAGGAGAGGCCCCACTGTTCGATCGTTTCGGCATTCCAGGTCTTGAACAGACCGGCCATACCGTAGGGGTGCATGCCCTTAGCGGATACCGTCCCACCAATCAGGACGGAGAGCAGCACCAGAATAACCAAGGCCTTACGCATATCTTGTACTCCTTGTTTACTGGTTAATTGTCCCGGTTAGTTATTCGAAATCGTGAGGGTTGCAGGTAGATGTGAAGGCGGCACCCATGTTGCCATTGGCGTCCACAACCACGACAGCCCAAGTGAAGTCTGCCATATCGTCGGCGACGATATCGAAGCCTTCATCAACAAAGCCGTAGGCGCGGTTATCGCTACCGAAGTAGTGGTACGGGTAGTAGCGACTCCAGCCGTTGGTATCCCAGGGGGCGGTGGTACCGTGATCCGGTGCCCAGTTGCCGCCGGGATACTGCTCACCCTTGAAACCATCGAGGGTGGGAAGGTAAGCCGGGAAGTCCAGCTCATTCGTGCCAGCAGTAGGCGTGTCGTAGAAGATGGGGTCGTTCTGATCCTCAGTGGCACCAGAGTTCCAGGTAGGCACGGTGCGCAGACTCTCAGGCTTCTGGTTCTCAGCAAGCAGAGTGTAGTCTCCGGTACCCTCTCTGCGGTAGATGTTGAAGCCCTTATAGAGGTTCTCCGGACCGCCCATGTAGAAACAGAAGTAGGGGTCTTCCAGAGCTTCCGGGGTTCCGCTTACCCACTCGCGGTAAACCAGATTCCGCGCGTCAATGTTATAACGGACGGCATCGTTCGCGGGATAGACGTTCAACCGCGAGATAGTGCCACCGGGCTGATCCTGATCACGGTAGAGGCAGTTCGACACAGGGTCGGTGCACGCCGTGATGAGAAGCATACCAACGATGACGACTAGTAGTGCTAGTCCTGCTCGTTTCATCTTTGCTCCCTGGGAGTAGGGGGTGTGAATGGTCAGTGTGATACATCAGGTGCATTGCACTGCGACTCTCACAGTAGCAACGGTAACTGTAACAAAAATATGCCGTGGGGTCAAGGGATAAAAACCAATCGTTTGAGGGTAGATTTATTTCACTGTCTGTGCTAGCATCTCCTGTGGCTTGTGATTGCTCCTTTTGGTCAGTCAGCCTGAACAGTCCTTTAACCTAAACTCAGGGAGAACTCATGCGTAAATGGATCCTGCTCGTGCTGGTCATCGGCCTGCTGGTCGCTCCGGTCAACGCCGCCCGCTTTGGTGCTGGTATGCGAATGGGCTTTGTTGGCAACGGTTTTGATGTCAACCTTCACGGCTCTTTCATGCTCTCCAGCTCTATCGAGATTGAGCCTAGCTTCGACTTCGTTATCAGCGGAGCAACCATTATCTCCGGTATCTTCAAGTACCACTTCAACGTCCCTAGTGTTATCCCCTACGCCGGTCTTGGTGCCGGATTGTGGGTTGGCTATAACACCGCTGGTTTCGCTTTGCCCTTCTCCGCTGGTGTCGCCGTTCCTCTTGGATCAAGCTTCTATCTCAATGCTGAGCTTCGTCCGATACTATTCATCGGTGAATATGGCGGCGGGTTCAGCTTTGGCTTCGAGGCTGGCGTTACCTATTACTTCTAGACCGACTACTTCCAGGCAACCTGAGCTTACAGTGTGAACGGGGAGAAGCCGCCTGGCTTCTCCTTTTTTTAGGCTATTGCATTTTCCGCCGACTCGTGTTAGCCTTCCCCCGTTCCGTTTCTACCTCTTCTGGAGAGCGTCCCCTGCGGCACCGGAGAGGTGGTACGGAATGGGTCGTGGGGCAGCTTAACAGCCACTCGTCTCCATAAAGCTCAGGGGCTGATCAGGGCGGGTCGCGTATGGTATCCCATTACGTCGATTCCCGTGTTTGTCGGCTCCGCGTACTGGCGGGGCTGTTTCATTGTCTCCTTCCCCACTCTGGGGGGAAGGTCGGGAAGGGGGGCTGGTGACCAAAGTCCCCACACGTCAGTTTAACCCCATAACAACCCAAAACCATGAGACTTACCTCTGCCCTAATCTATGCGTTCATCGTTGTCGTACTGGCTGCCTGCTCCGCGCCGGAACCCTGGGAGCAGACCCGGGACCTCTTTACCGAAGGCGAGCTTGCCCTCGAAGAAGACCGTCTCGATGACGCTCTCGCCATCGCTGACGAGCTGGTCGCGGAACCTCTGGGCAAACCCTTCGCCCCTTACTTCAGGGGAATGGTAACCTACCGTCGTGATGGACTCGAAGCCGCCGACGAACAGTTTGGCAACCTCTATAACAGTCTCTACGACCGCTTCGTTCTCAGCTACGCCGAGCTGACTCTGGAGGAACGCCAGCTCTCCCGCCAGGCACACATCGCCACCTACGAAGCGGCAATGGTCTATTCCAACGAGAACAAACACAGCAGTTACAAGCTCTTTAGCCTCCTCCTCGACGATATCGACTACCTGCGCGAACACGGCGCGGGACGATAGTAACGCGGACACAGGGTACGGTATGCCGTACCCCGGCACGACAAACTTTGTAAAGTATCCAGCAGATTAAAACACCACCTGCCCAAAACCACAGAAGGGCACTTCATGCCGCTCAAGAAAGATCAGATCGCCGGAATCGTCTCCAAATTCGGCGAAAACGACAAAGACACCGGTTCCACCGAGGTTCAGGTCGCCCTGCT
>JAIOSI010000112.1 GCA_021107695.1 bacterium | reverse complement strand
CGACCCACCCCCGGTACGCGAAGATGAACACCTCTCTATATGCGGCACTTCACCTCGTTCGGTTATCTCTCTCTATTGTCAAATATGTGCGGAAGCGGCTCACCGTCCGACTAACTCTTTTTAGTTTTGCCCTTCTGCCGCGCAACTGTGATGCAACGCACCGCGTTGCCCCTACCCGCTCCTGTTCAAAATATGTTACCCTCGTATTTATGAGGGGTCTCCTGAAGCGGACTTTGGATTTTACAGCGACGTTCTTCGGTATCATTCTGCTGATGCCGATATTTGCTCTGCTGTCGCTGTTGATTACGCTGGACTCACCGGGCGGGGTTCTCTTTCGTCAGTGGCGGGTTGGGCGTGGCGGGCGTCTCTTCCGTGTCTATAAGTTCCGCACGATGGTTACCGGAGCGCGTTTCCTCGGCGGTGGAATAACCTCATCGGGCGATCCGCGCATCACCGCCCTGGGTCAGCGGCTACGCCGTTGGAAGCTCGACGAGCTGCCTAACCTGCTCAACGTTCTTCTCGGTGAGATGAGCCTGGTCGGTCCGCGACCGGAGCTGCCGGAGTTCATCGCCCTATTGACCGATGAGGAACGGAGCATCCTCCGGGTGCCTCCGGGGATGACCGGACTGGCGCAGCTAAAGTTCATTCACGAAGACGAATCGCTCACCATCTCGGCGGCGACTCTTGACTATCGCGAGCAGCTCCTGAGCAAGGTACGCCTCGACCTCCAGTATGTGGAACGCGCCGGAGCGGGCTACGACATTGTTATCATCTTCCGGACGCTGTTCCGGCTGGTCTTCCCAAGTAACGATATACCATAAACGACCTGTAGGGGCGGGTGTCCACACCCGCCCACTAGATGAGCGTAGCTCATCTTCCAAAAGAGACACCAAACGAATCACAGCTACCACTACGGGTCGGGACACAACAATCATTCCCGTATTTAGCCGTTCCCGATGGTCGTTCAGAGGCTTTGATGCAATACCCTTATGCCAACTTTATTCAGCAAAGCTTCAGCAACATCGCCAATCGGTACGATTCCCTCAATTCGTTGTTGAGCTTTGGGTTGGATCGCTATTGGCGGTGGCAGACTGTACGGGAGCTGCGCTCTGCTCCACCGGGAGAGTTCCTCGACCTCTGCGGCGGAACCATGCCGCTGGCTCTGGCATTGACCCGGCGGTATCCAAAGCGACAGGTGGTCTGCCTGGACTTCTGCGCCGAGATGCTCCACGCTGGATTAAAGAAGCCGGAAATTGCCAGCTCGCAACGGCTGTTACCGCTATGTGGCGATGCTCAGGAGCTGCCCTTTGCCGATGACGGCTTCGCCGGAATCACCGTGGGCTTTGGGGTACGCAACCTCTCTGATCTGCACCGGGGAATCAGGGAGATGCGTCGAATACTGCGTCCCGGTGGCAGGCTGGTTATTCTGGAGTTCTCTCGACCAGATAATCCCTTCTTCAAGCCGCTGTACGGTTTCTATAAAAACCTCCTGCTCCCTGTGATTGCCGGAGTTCTGAGCGGAGACCGTGAGGCGTACGCCTACCTGGCAAGCTCAATTGAAGGATTTCTACCGCAGAACAAGCTGCTGCGAGTGCTGACGGAATGTGGCTTTGCAGGGGTAAAGGCACGACCGCTCTCCCTGGGAATTGTTACCGTTTACACGGGGATTGTAGCGGATTAAGATGTTCTCAGCAGGGCGTATAGCAATACGCCCCTACCAACAACCGGACAGCTAACACCTGTTACGAAAGAATATACTCAACGAATGCTAAAACTAAAAAAAGAAAATCTTCTCGAAGGTTCCGTCGGTAAGACTATCATTCGCCTTGCCTGGCCGATGCTCTTTGGAATGCTGGGGATGGTGGCGTTTAACCTTGCCGATACCTACTTTGTGGGTATGCTCGGCGAGCGAGAGCTGGCGGCGATGGGCTTCACCCTGCCGGTGGCGATGGTCGTGCACAGCATAGCAATGGGGCTGGGCATCGGAACCTCGGCGGTAGTCTCCCGGGCAATCGGACAGGGAGATCATCACAAGGTTCAGCGGCTAACCACAGACGCATTGCTGCTCTCCTTTGTCCTGGTCATTACCTTCTGCCTTGCCGGGCTGATCTTCATGGATCCGCTCTTCCGGCTGCTGGGAGCAAAAGCCGACCTGCTGCCGCTGATTAAATCGTACATGACCATCTGGTTCATCGGCGTTCCCTTCGTTGTTATCCCGATGGTCGGCAACAACGCCATCCGTGCCACCGGAGATACCAAAACTCCAGCTGTCATCATGATGGTGGCGATTATCGCTAACCTGATTCTGGATCCAATCCTGATCTTCGGCTTGGGACCGATTCCCCGGATGGAGCTTACCGGAGCCGCCCTGGCGACTCTGCTCTCCCGGGCAATTACGATGTCTGCCGCCCTCTGGATTCTGGGTAAGCGAGAGAAGATGATTACCCTGGAGAAGGTTCCTTTCCGGGAAGTGCTGGCATCGTGGAAGAAGGTCGGCTACATCGGCGGTGCGGCGGCACTGACCAATCTGGTGATGCCGGTCTCGCTGGGG
>JAIOSI010000286.1 GCA_021107695.1 bacterium | reverse complement strand
AGAAGAATGAAGATAAACAAGAAAAAATCAAAGGAGAGGAGGTTAACAATGACAGCTAAGACAAAAACCTCTGCCCCGACCAAGCGCAAACGCTGGCTGCCGAGGATCAGCTTCGCCAGCGATGCGAAGGCATCCTACGCCTTCGTCGAGCGGAACTTCAACCTCGTCCGTCGCTACTTCGGCTGGGAGGTCGTCTTCCTCGCCTACACAGTGGTCAACACCCTGACCATCGGGCTGATCGCCGCCGGTACTGGCGACCCGCAGCGGGTTCTCTACCTCGTCATCGGCGCGCTCCTCTGGGGCTATCTTTCGGTACTCTTCACCGTGGTTTCCGAGGATGTCGCCTGGGAACGCTGGGAAGGAACCATCGAGTACACCTTCATGGCACCGGTACGGCGGTTTGCTCGCCTCGGCGGAACCTGCGCCTTCGCCGCCGTGTACGGAATCCTGCGCACCGCCATCGTTTTGGGAGTAGTAACCCTCTTTTTCTCGCTCTCTCTGGGCGATGCCAACATCGGTGCTTTCATCGTCGTGCTGGGGGCGAGCAGCTTCGCCTTCATGGGTCTGGGCATCATGGCAGCTATTCTGCCGCTGATCTCTCCGGAACGGGGAGTCCAGGCGACCCACATTATTCAGGCACTGCTTCTGCTGGTCTCCGGAGTTTATTATGACGTAAGTGTGCTGCCGAGCTGGATGCAACCGCTGAGTTACATCAGCCCCGCCACTTACACCCTTAGAGCCAGCCGAGCCTGCCTCCTCGAAGGAGCCAGCGTCAGCGACGTTCTGCCCGAAATTATGGTACTACTGGGCATGGGCGTGGTGCTGATTCCTCTGGGACTGTGGGTCTTTGGTCTTGCCGAACGGCACGCCAAACGAACCGGAAAACTAAAACGCAGCGGCTAGCAACGCGGTGCGTTGCATCACACTTTCGTGGATACGAAACCAGCCACACGACACGAACACCCGCGTTTGGTTGCGAATGTCAGAGTTACAAAGGGCGGACACACAGGTCCGCCCCTACAGAGGTGCTTCGCCCAGAACACCGATCGCTTGTCCGCTCCCGCTGGTCGCTACCAAACATGGTTTTGACGATATTTAGGTTGGTCCGTGAAACACTGCGTACGAGTTCCCTCTCCCCTTTGGGGAGGGGATTCATCCCACGGGCTAGAGTGAGGGGCGAAATGTCATCTTTGTTAGATCCACCCCTGCAAACCACGACCATTACCTTTAAGGAGGTAAGAGTATGTTTTATAGCGAGTACAGGCTGTTCGGTGAGGGCGAGTTCCTCTACGACGAACAACGCTGGCTGCTCAGCTACCTGAGCGAGCGTTAGCCTCGACCGAGCGAAACAGGGAACCCACGGGTTCCCTGTTGACTGTTGGGTACTTTCTTGCGCTTTGAAGGAGGCTGGAGTAAACTCACCGTTCAGCTTACGCTAACCCGAAGGAGACTGAGATGAAGAAGATAACTCTGTTCGCGCTGATGGTATTGCTGTTCGTCGTGGGCTGCTCGGACGAAGAAGCGACTTTAACGATGATGGAGCAGGCAGAATATAACCTGAACAACGGTGTTTACGAGTGGTTCATTCCTGATGCCCTGGGGTGGGCTGCTGTTGACTTCGACGCGTACCACAACACCTTTGGAAACGACCTTATAGAAATATTCTCAAATGAAGTCCTCGCTGAACTTGAGGCTCAGTGGGAGCTTTACGCACAGAACGAATTGTCAGAAGAGGATTTTCTCTCTGAGTGGAACAGCATCACAGGTGAGGAATTTCCAGAAGACTTCCGAGAGCCTTTCATCGAGCGCATGGCGAATGATATGGTTCTCTGGTATGGATGGCGTCCGGCGGAATAGTAATGATTAACACCACCTGGCTGCTCAGCTATCTGAGCGAGCGTTAGCCTCGACCGAGCGCAACAGGGAACCCCGACGGGTTCCCTGTTGCATAATTGTGTGGTGTTGAACCAATGCAAGGGCGATCCTTGTGATCGCCCTTGCCGAATAACAAAAGGGCAACCACCAGGGGTTGCCCCTTATCAAATACTATTGCTCACTCTCAGTTGCTTCGGCTGCCAGCTGTTTTGAACGCCCGATCTCGGCGGAAGCGAACCAGCGAGCGAGCCACCGCGAAGATCGCGAATGCCTGTGCCGCCAGCACCCAGACGAACATTGGCAGCTGGGTCGCGTCGAGGTTCAGGTTGACCCCTGCTTCAGGGAAGAGCTGCGGAGCCATCATAATAAACGACAGTGCCAGGGAAAGCCCCAGACCGACGAGAACCGTGATGAGTCCGATGCTCCGGGGTTTTTCGCGGGCGATGACCAGCTTGCGCCGTGGCTCCAGGCGTACCTGCGCCATCAACCGCTCTTCAAAGCCAGCGGACGGTTGCTCTAATACCGCCGACGGAAGCAGCTCCTCCACCAGTCGGGCGGTGGTTTCTTCGCGATGCAGTTCCGGCGATTGCCCAAGAGTCAGGCGCAGCTCGGCGGCGGCTTCATCGTCCAGTTCACCGGCGACGTAGCGGTCGAGAAGTTCTCTTGTTTTTTGTTTATCCATGATAGTGGCTCGGTTGTTTGTGCGTTTGTAGGGGGATAATATGATCCTACAGTTCTTCCATTCGTTCTTCAAACAGCTCACGGAGTCGGATCCGTCCGCGATGTACCCAAGTCTTGACCGTGCCGATGGCGCAACCCAGGGTCGCCGCAACATCAGTATAGCTGATTCCCTCCAGATAAGCCAATTCCAGGGCGCGGCATTGATTCTCTGGCAGCTCTTGCATTAATTCCCGCAGAATCGCCAGCTTGTCCTGATCTTCGAATCGCTGCTCCGCCCGGCTCTCTTCCCGTGCTGCCTGCGCCAGCTGGGGGCGTTCTTCATCGTCGAGGGAAACCGTCTTCAGTCGCCGCTTGGTCGCCATCCGTACAGCCACGTTCCGGGCAATCCGATATATCCAGCTGGAGAACCGCGCTTCGCCTCTAAAGCTGGGCAGTCCCCGCCAGGCACGCAGTAAGGCTTCGTTCGCGGCTTCCTCTGCCTGTTCCGGGTTACGCAGCACCCGGATGCAGCAGGAGTACACCAGGTTCTTTGTTGCGCTAACCAGCCGGGCGAAGGCCTGTTGATCGCCCTTTACCGCCCGTTCTATAAGCTGTTTTTCTTCGGCTGGGGTTAGTTTACTCAATCAAGTCCCCACCGAAGTCGCTGTCGTCCTTATCCATTCTCGTAAGATACTATGAATCAACCGTCGGTTTCAAGTCTTCCGGACTTTATCCCGCAATTCTCATTCCACGCACCTTACTCAAAGAATCGCTCCCTGCCGCCATCTCCAAAACATGTTCAAATATATCTCGATTTTGACCGACTTAGGGGTTGACCAATTCAGGAGTCCGTGTTACCTTACCCGTCCCTGAGCGAGGGAAGCTGAAACGGTGGCTTGAAAATAGTCAGGTGGATGACAAACAAACCCCTTGACAAGCAACCAGCCATCTTAGTAAACTACCCTGCGCTTGAGAGACATCCGAAGGGGCTGGAATTAACAGCTCTGGAGGAAAGGGAGTTGCAAGGGAGACCGAGCAACTGCACAATCAAGCGGGACATAAAAGACATCGCGGCTCTGCCGTCCGTCCCAACTCAACGATGTCAGGTTCTTTGAAAGCTGGAAGGTGAATCAGAGGGGACTTGTTCCCAGAGGGGCTTTGCCCCAAAAACTCTGCATTCAAAACGATGGTTCAGGGAGGGACGTAAGTCCCGACGAGGAGAGCCTTTTGGCTCTATTTACCCTGAATACATCAACCCGAAAAGTCCGTAAGAGTAAAACCAAGTGACGTGCCAGGATGGTCATGGCTGACCATATGAACAACCCGCAGTAAACAAGAGATGCTTCGGCATCCTGAACTTTAACTTCGGAGAGTTTGATCCTGGCTCAGGACGAACGCTGACGGCGTGCTTAAGCTTATGCAAGTCGAACGAGAACGATTCCTTCGGGAATCTAGTAGAGTGGCGAACGGGTGAGTAACGCGTGGGTAACCTGCCCTAACCCTGGGAATAACTTGAGGAAACTCAAGCTAATAC
>JAIOSI010000153.1 GCA_021107695.1 bacterium | reverse complement strand
CCTCGCCGGACGACGGGTTGCTACCCTGACCAGCGAAAGCTATGTTGCTGGGCGGCATGCAATTGAGTGGACAGTCGCCGAGCTTCCCTCCGGAGTCTATCTGCTTCGACTGGAGACCGATGGACAGGCACTGACAAAACGAGTTGTCATCAGTCGGTAACGGTAGCGACCAACGGGAGCCTGTACGCGGAAATAGTCGCAGAGTAATCCCTAACTGTCGTCGCGAAAATGTGATGCAACGCACTGCGTTGCGAGTTGTGATAAGCAGGTAGTGCTATGATGTCTCTGGAAGCCATGAAAGCAGGGGAGTAATCCCCTGCTTTCTACATAGCGTCGTGCAATGAATCCCCTCTGTCCTCTGAAACACCTTGCATTCTCAAGCAAAGAGGTGTAGCATGTAGGTATTGAGTGTACGCGGTTTTACTCCATCACTACAGAGGTCTGAGCAATGACATCAACTAACGGGTCGGCACTGAAGATAGCCGAGGATACCTATCAGGTCAGCACTCCTCTGGGTTTGCACCTGGAGAGTAACGTCTATCTGCGAATCTATCGGAATGGTTCTCAACAGCTCAACATGCTGATCGATCCTGGGGCGAAGCGTCATCTTCCGGCGTTGCAGCAGAATCTTGGCAGCCTCATCGGGGGGCTGGACAAGGTCAACGTCGCCTTCATCAATCATCAGGATCCCGATGTCGTCTTCAACACTGCTTATTTTCAGGAGCTCAACCCAAAGCTCTTCGTCCTCTGTTCTGAGGACACTTGGCGACTGATCGACTTCTACGGTCTCAACCCCAGGCTGTACAAGGGAGTGGAGAGCTTTCCTGGACTTCGGGCAAAGATCAACACCGGACAGTTGATTGACTTTGTTCCCTCTCGTTACTGTCACTTCCGTGGTTCGATGATGCTCTATGATCGCGAGACGAGAGTGCTTTATTCCGGCGACTTCCTCGGCGGACTGACCTATGTGGAGAGCAGCTATGTGGACGACCGCCACTGGGAAGGCATCCGCACCTTCCATCAGATATACATGCCCTCGCGCCAGGCGATGAAGCTGGCGGTGGAGAGTATCCGCAACCTGGATCCCAAACCAATACTGATCGCCCCGCAGCACGGCGGGATGATTCAGGGCAGGTGGATCGACTATTACCTGAGTAAGATTGAGAAGCTCCCGGTGGGTCTGGACCTCATCGCCTACGAGCATCTCCGTGAGAACTACGTCGCGATGATGAACGAGGTCTTCATGGAGCTTAATCGCCTTTTGGGACCAGAGGAGTTTGCCGCGTCTATCAAGCATCTGCGTGATGACGGCAGCTTCACCACTCTGGTAACCTTCGACCAGAATGGCTTCTCCGACTTCAAAGGCGACCCCAACAGTATGCTTGATTCCTTTATCGACAGCATCTCTCGGCGGCACCCCAACCGGCTGGAGAGAATCCGCCAGATTCTGATTCGGGTGATTCTTTCCCATAGCCTTCCCCTGCCAGGGCAGCTATTGCCGGACAACCTCAAGCCGGATAAGCTCTTTACTTAAACCAGGCTGAAGCCATGAGGAAACTTTTGCATAAGTACCTTTGCCGCGTACGTCCGGCTTGGCTGATAATCATCACCATCCTATAGCCGCAGGTATATGTCCTGGATACAGCAGCGTACATAACTTGGCGGCAGCCTCCGTGGTCAGCAAAAAGTCAAATCACTCGAGTTATTCAACGGTTTCATGAGGATTGTCCCCATAACCTCAAACACGAAGCGTCCCTGTGGTCTTCTCGACTCCGCCGGACGCTTCTTCGCGTTAAACCTCGGCGAGAGAGCCGCCCGGTGGCTGGAGAGCTTTCCCTGGGGAGATGCTCGCTCGCGGCTTGCCATTGAGGGTGAAACTCCCGTCGGTTTTGTCGCCGCCATTCCCCTGGCGGCGGGACAGCAGGTTGCCTTTCTCTATCTCGATGAAGCCGCCAATACTCCCGCCAACGCCCTGCTCCTGCTCGATGATCTGAGTGGTGAAGGCGACTTCCTTCTCCTTGCTCTGGAGCGACTATCCGTTCCCGCGTCGGAGATGACCCCGCTCCTCATGGAGAATGGTTGGGAGGCTTTTCATCGTCAGCGGCATCGTTTGATCAGTGATGACTGGAGACCATCCGCCGAGCCAGCTTCAGGTGGAGTTACCCTCCGGCAGGTTGAGCAGAGCGACCTGCCCGCCCTCGCCTTTCTGCAGGCCACCACCTACCACGGCTCACGAGATGCCCTTGTCTATCCTCCGCTGGCGCATCCGGGATTCTCCCAGCAGATGCTCGAACAGTGGCAGGAGGGTCGATTCGGCAAGCCTCTTAGCGAAGCCAGCATTCTGACTACGGTTCCCGGAAGCGGCGTAGGCGGCTTTGTCCTCTCCACAGAGATTCCTAAGAAAACCGCCTTTATCGTTACCCTGGCAGTCTCACCCCGGCATCGGGGGCGGGGACTGGCTCGCCAGCTGATGAACCGGGCAATCACCGCCTGCTTTGAAGCGGGCTACTCCACCATCGAGCTAACCGTCTCCTCGGATAACCACGCCGCTCTCGGTCTCTACGAATCACTGGGCTTTAGGCGCATTGCGGAGGAAACGGTTTATCGTCAGGATTCAAAATAATCGGTTACGCAGGCGTATGCTTTTGCGCCCCTACAGCGTCATCTGGCAATGTAGGGGCGAACCTTGTGTTCGCCCTTTTGTAACTCCTGCACAATCATTCGCGCAAAAAGAGGAGCCGCTCGGCTCCTCTTTCTTTATCCAAAACAATGCGGCTGGAACCCTATTGCATTCCCTCCAGCATTTCCATCATCTCTTCAAGCTCTGCCATCTCTTCGGGAGACATATACTCGCTCATGCCCTCCATGCCACTCATGTCGGGCATATCACCGAAGTCCGGCATCTCGCCCATACCGCCGTAATCGGGCATATCTCCGCCCATGCCGCCCATCATGAGCATCATCATCAGCTCTTCGGCGCCCATCTTCTCGATGTTCTCCACGGTCATGCTGCTCTCGGCACCGGACTGACCAAAGTCCTTAACAACGACGGGAGTTCCGTCGGGAACCTCGACCTTGACCAGACCGAGGAAGGGAATCGCCGGGGTAACCCAGAAGTTGGCAGTCTCGCCCTCTACCTCGATGGTCAGGTGGATCGCCCGGACGGTCTCTTCGCCGATCTTAACATCCTCTTCACCAACGACGGCAAGCTCCGGCATCTCTATCTCGTACTCCTCTTCTTCGTAGTCGTCGTACATGTCATCGAGCTCCGCCATCATCTCCATGCCGGTTTCCATCTGCTCGATCATCATGTCAACGAGGTCGGGCAGGTCAAGCTCGAAAGCGGTCTCGGAGTCGATCTGGATAACCAGACGTTTAACGACATCGAGGATGTCATCCATGCTGGAGTAGATCTCGTCCAGCTCATCTTCGGTGGGCATCGCGCCGGTCATCTGCTGGTCCATCATGTCGGCGAACATGCCTTCGTCGGGGATCATCGGATCTTCCAGCCAGTCCTGAATCGCGCTTATGCCCTCTTCGTAGGCCTCAACGTCAATCAGCACACGGACGATCATGGTCTCCTCTTCGTCACCAACTACGACCTCAAGCCAGTAACAGGGCGTGCCTTCGTACTCTTCCTTGCCGACGAGAGCCAGCTTCACAATCCCGACATCCTCGATGTCGTACTCAACCCACTGACCGATGATGGCAGCGGGAACAGAGCCAGCCTTGGGGATGACATCCGTGGGAATATCTTCAACAACGGCGGCTTCTTCATCACAGGCGATGAACAAGCCCAGCACCAACAGCAGTGCCAGGGCAATCAGGGTCTTCTTCACTTTGTACCTCCAAAGGGAGAGTTAGTTTTCAGTTACTTACAATGCGTAGCTACTTGGGTACCTTAGACAGGCTGCCACGAGCCAGTGTCGGAATTGTAACAGCCCGGGGCGGGAATTACCAGAAAGCTACGTCCCCCGCCCAGCCACCGTTCCTGGCTAGAGGATAACCACCAGTTCCCCATGCCCGTTGGCAGCAATGGTCAAGTCGGGATTCTAAGTATTGATACTCTCAGACGTTCATCTTCAAAAAGTGTGCCTTGATTGCTCTTTGCAGTTTCTCCTTAATACCTGCTGAATTCTACCACAACCTCGCGACACAAAGGGGGGGCTTGTCTCTCCCGCGAAACTTCAGCTATAATCTCCCTCGTTCAGCAACCACGCATTGTGCGATTGTCCCCGTCAAGAAAAGGTCAACAAGGATGATACTGAAGCTATCCGAAGGCGAATACCCTCGCGTGGATCGCGGCGAGGGCGAGGTGATTATCCTGCTCCACGGTATGTTCGGCTCGCCGGACAACTGGCTGCACCAGGTCGAGCAGCTCTCCGACAACTACCGGGTGATCGTGCTGGAGCTGCCGATCTTCGAGCAGAGCTGGGACGACCCCTCGATCAAGGGTATCTCGAAGTACGCCACCGACTTCCTGGACTGGGCGGGGATAGATAAGGCGGTCTTCGTCGGTAACTCCCTCGGCGGGCATGTCGCCCTCTACATGGCGTGCTTCCACAAGGAGCGGGTCAGCGGGCTGGTACTCTCCGGGGCCTCCGGTCTGGCGGAGCGGGGCTACGAGCAGGGTTTGCCGACCAACCCGGGCAGAGACTGGATCCACGGGCGCGTGTCCGAGGTCTTCTTCAACAAAGACCAGATCCGACCGGGCATGGTGGACGAGGTCGAGCAGTTCCTGACGAAGCGGCGGAACAAGTTCCGCCTGGTGAAGGTCGCCAAGGCGGTCAAGCAGACTCACATGGGCGAGCATCTGGACAAAATCTCCGCACCGACGCTGCTGCTCTGGGGCATCGAGGATGAGGTTACTCCGATTGCCGTCGCTCACGAGTTCAATGAAAGAATCGAGCAGTCGAAGCTCGAGACGATGGAGCTGTGCGGTCACGCCGCGATGATGGAGAAGCCAGAATGGTTTACCGATAAGCTCCGCGAGTTCATCGAAGGCATTAACAACTAACGTTTTTAAAATAGGACGACAAAGTGGGGGTGAGCTTTTCCCCCGCTGTTTGCAGAGCAATCACGATTTACTACCATCGCGCCGCGGCGATTATCTTTGAGGTGAAGCGAAGATGGGTGTTAAGCTGGCAGTCATCAAACGAATCTACAGCATTCGGATGCGCCAGATTGAGGATCGCTATCGCGACCCCTGGCAGGAGCAGGAGCGCACCTTTCGCAAGCTGATGACTCAGGGCAGCCGGACGAGCTTTGGTAAGGAAATGGGGCTGGAGAAAGATATCAGCCTGGAAGAGTACCGTCGCCGGATTCCGCCAAAATCATATGAGTTCTTTAGCCATTACATCGCCCGGATGGTGAAGGGTGAGTCGTCGGTACTCTGGCCGGGAAAGGTGCGGTTCTTCTCCCTCTCCAGTGGAACCACCGCCGAGTACGGCAACAAGTACATCCCCTTTACCGAGGGACTCTGGCAGAACAACCGTCAGGCGAGTTTGGACAATCTTCTATTCCATGTCCAGCGCAGCAATGGCGACTTTGGCATCTTCGAGGGGCAGATGCTCTTCCTGGGCGGTACTACGAACCTCTTTCGTGAGATGCCCGGGGTTTACGCTGGCGACCTCTCTGCAATTCTTACCAAGCGCATTCCCTTCTTCTTCAAAGGCCAGTACCTGCCCGGTGATAAAATCGCTCAGATTGAAAACTGGGAAAAGAAGATCGAGTTGATAGCCGCTCAGGTTCAGGGCAGGGATGTGCGACTGATCTCCGGTATTCCCTCCTGGCTGTTGGTACTCTTCGAGGCGATTCGTGAGGTGTACGGCAACCCGGCTGCCACGCTGAAGGAGATGTTCCCTGAGTTCCGGTTGCTGATCTCCGGTGGGGTTAACGTAACGCCCTACGAGGAGCTGTTTGCCCGGGTTAGCGGTCAGGGAGTGGACTTTGCTGAGTCCTATCCCTCGTCTGAGGCGTTTATCGCTATCCAGGAT
>JAIOSI010000238.1 GCA_021107695.1 bacterium | reverse complement strand
CTCTCTGGTTCGGGGATACTCCTCCAGCGAGATCAACCAGCCCGTAGCCTCGTCCCAGGCATCGGAGCCAGCGGGCAGCTCACTGCGAAGCTGGTAAAGCTCCTCCCGCAGTCCGCCGCCACCGCCCATCTCTCGGAGCAGAGCGGAGAGTTCGGGAAAGATGAGCGACCGCAGCGGGGTATCCGCCGCCTCCCAGGCTCGGTTGAGGGCAGCCCGGCGTTTGTTGCCCTCGTCAATTCCGGTCAGCTCCCCGGCACGGATAAGCTCTGCAATCACACCTGTCTGCCCACCACGGACAAGCTCCAGCCGTTCCAGCCCCGCCTCGCGAAAGCCCTCTTCCAGCAGAGCCACGGCGTAGCCCAGCTCGACGGCTGGCTCGCTCGAAGGTGGCGGGGTCGTCTCCGGGGTGAGGTGGATTCGTCCGCTTACCGCCAGACGGACATGCTGCCAGCGGACGCGGGAGTCGTCGCTCTGCAACAGGAGCTCGGCGGCGGCTTCGTCATCTCCAGCAAGCAGAGCCAGCTGCGCCTGAGCGTAAGCGTCGTCCTCGGCTGCCTGTTCGGCTGCATCCCTATTGGCTCCGATGAGCAGCAGGTCGGCGACTTCAGGTGAAGGAGGAGCGGTGGTAAGCTCGGTGGCTCCCTGTTCCGGGGCGCACGCCACCAGTAGGAAGAACAGGACTATCCAGCTATACTGTAAGGTCATTTTTATCATCGGGTTGGGTTGAGGATTTCGGTAAGTTCCGGGCTGTACTCGCCCTGTTCATCGTGGGTATAGAGCAATGGCAGGATGGTCAGCTCTACGCCGCCGTTCTTGATTGCTTCGAGGAGAACCAGCTTTGCCGCCTTCCCTACTCCGGGATGAATCAGTCGCAGTCGCTTCGGCTCCAGTCGTTGGATACGAAGCTCGCTAATCAGCTCTGCCAGCCGTCGGGCGGTGAAGATGAGGGTCAGCCGCCCGCCGTTATCCAGCAGATAAGCCGCAGCTGTGAGGAAATCATCCAGCGTGGCGGTTTCTTCGCTGCGGGCAGTCCGGCGACTGTCATGGGGAGAGAGCCGCCCATCGCTCATCGTGCGGAAAGGCGGATTGGCAATCACCCGGTGGAAGCGTCCCGGCTCACCGAGAGTAGCCTTGTTCCGCAGGTCGCCCGCGACGATGGTCGCGTTGAGGTCGTTAAGAACGGCATTGCTCCGCGCCAGCTCTGCTAGTTCTGACTGAAGCTCAACTCCCCAGCCAGCGGGAGCCTTACCAAGATAGATCGCCCCCAGCAGTGCCGCTCCGTTCCCAGTACCCAGTTCGGCTAACGGTTCGTTTCGAGGTTCGAGAAAGCTGACCAGCAGAGGAACGTCCAGGCTGGTCTTCGGTCCGACGGCTGGCTGGAGCAACGACAAGCCACTATCGAAGAGGCTATAGTGCTGGAGAGAGGCATCCACCGAGCGATTGTACCACAAGGACAGACGGTGGACAGCCAACCCCTGCTGTGCTAATCTCGCTCGCTGTTGACAGGCTTACCCAAACGAGGTTCTGATGTCCAAAGAAGCGATTAAGCTCACCACGCCGCTGGATGAAGCCACCGTTCGCAAGCTGAAGATCGGTGACCGAGTACTCCTGAGCGGAGTGCTGTACACCGCCCGCGATGCCGCCCACGCCCGGCTGATTGAGCTGCTGGACAAGGGCGAGGATCTGCCCTTCCCCGTGGAGGGAGCGGTGATGTACTACGTCGGACCAGCTCCGGCAAAGCCCGGCAAACCGATCGGCTCCGCCGGACCAACGACCTCCTACCGGATGGATCCCTTCGCTCCCCGACTGATCGAGATTGGTTTGCGGGGGATGATCGGCAAGGGCAAGCGCGATGAGACTGTTCGTGATTCGATGACCGAACACGGCGCGGTTTACTTCGCCGCCACCGGCGGAGCCTCCGCCCTGATTGCCAAGACCGTGGAGTCTGCCGAGGTCATCGCCTGGCCCGACCTGGGAACCGAGGCTGTCCGCCGCCTGGTGGTGCGGGACTTCCCGCTGATTGTCGCCAACGACACCCACGGCGGCGATGCCTACGAAGAGGGCAAGGCGGCGTATCGGGAGATTGAGTTATAGTCATGCCCAACGCACGCAGTAAGGTTCTGAGTCGGGAGGATGCCCAGCGGATTGCCGCTGGCGAGGTCATCGAACGCCCCGCCTCCGTGGTCAAGGAGCTGGTCGAGAACTCCATCGACGCTCAGGCACGGCGGATTGAGGTTGAAATTGAAGCTGGCGGCAAGGAGCTGATTCGGGTCGGCGACGACGGCGTCGGTATGGTTCCAGACGATGCCCTGAGCTGCTTCAAACGCCACGCCACCAGCAAGATAGACCGCTTCGACGACCTGGAGCTAATCCACACCTACGGCTTTCGCGGCGAAGCGATGCCCAGCATCGGCGCGGTCAGTCGGGTGCGCCTGCTGACCCGCTATCGTGGGCAGCAGAACGGTATTGAGGTGGTTTATGAGTTCGGCAAGCTGGTTCGCAGTGGCGAGGCTGGCTCACCGGAAGGCACCGACATCGTCATCCGCGAACTGTTTCGCAACCTGCCTGCGCGAAAGAAGTTCCTCAAGTCGAACCGTTCCGAGCAGACAGCCATTGTCGAGATTGTCTCCCGCCAGACCCTCGTCCAGCCGAAGATAGCCTTCCACCTTCTCGCCAACGGTCGGACGGTGCTTAACCTTCCACCCTCCACAGAGCTTCAGCGCATCGAGGCGTACTTCGGCTCGAAGTCTCAGGATCCACCGCTGGCACTGAGCTACGAAAGCCCCGGCGTGGGGAAAATTCACGGCGGCATCTGGCACCCGAACCACATCAGCCGGGGTAACCGACGGGGCATTCTGGTCTTCGTCAACGGGCGACCGATCACCAATCGCCTGGTAACCGAGGCGGTGGT
>JAIOSI010000283.1 GCA_021107695.1 bacterium | reverse complement strand
AACCACCAGCTTGAAGCTGGACACAGACTCGCGACCGATGAACATCATCGAAACAACGCCTGTTCCCGCGTTTAATGCCGCCCAAAACGGACTGTCCGCAGGCAGCTTGAAGCTGGTAACGCGGTGCGTTGCCTCACAGGACTGGCCTGCGGCCAGAAAACCTTGTAGGGGCCGGTCGCCCATTAGATGAGCGTAGCTTATCTGCCACAGGAGATTCAACAATCGAAGTGTTCTACCCAATGGTGGAAAACGAACTTCGTCCGTCTAACAGGCGGATGTGGACACCCGCCCCTACGGGTCATCAAAGGTTAGCTACTTTCGACTGCCGTCCTTATAGAAGGGTGGTTTGACGACGACTGCCTTCTTCCGCTTGCCCCGGATTTCGATCTCGAACTCCGTCCCCGACTTGTGGTTGGGGCGGTCGAGGTACGCCAGCCCGATTGCTTTGCCCAGCGACGGAGACATCGTCCCGCTGGTTACCTGCCCCAGCTCCGCTTCGCCCAGATAGCAGATCGCGCCGTGGCGGGCGATGCCCTTGTCAATCATCTCGAAGCAGATAAGGCTTCGCTTCGGCTTTTCTTCTTTGACTTTGGCGATTGCCGTGCGCCCGACGAAGTCGCCCTGCTTCATCTTCACCGTCCAGGAGAGTCCCGCCTCCAGCGGGTTGGTGGTCTGGTCGATGTCGTTGCCGTAGAGGCAATACTTCATCTCCAGGCGCAGGGTGTCTCGCGCTCCCAGACCAATCGCCGCGCCGCCAAGTTCCTTCACCTTTGGTGCGAGGGCGTTCCAGACCGCCACCGCCTGTTCGTTGGGGAGGTAAAGCTCAAAGCCGTCCTCGCCGGTGTAGCCGGTACGGGAGACGATTACGTCGTCAAAGCCAGCGACCTTCCCCAGAACAAAGTGGTAGAACTCGATCGGCGAGAGCGGCAGGTCGGTGATTGAGGCGACGACCTCCTCTGCCCGGGGACCCTGAATGGCGATCAGCGTGGTCTCGTCGCTGCGGTTGGTCAGCGTCAACCCGTCGGGAAGGTGGCTCTTCACCCAGTCCCAGTCCTTGTCCAGACAGGCACCGTTGACCACCATCAGCACCCGCTCGGCACTGAAGCGATAGACCAGCAGATCATCCACGATGCCGCCGTCTTCGTAGCACATCGGGGTATAGATGACCTGTCCATCTTCCAGAGCGGCAATGTTGTTGGTCGTCAGCGAGTGAACGAACTCCAGCGCGCCAGCACCCTCGACCCAGAACTCACCCATGTGGGTCAGGTCGAAGAGACCGACCTTCTCGCGGACGATCCGGTGTTCCTCGTTGATGCTGGTGTACTTAACGGGCAGCTCGTAGCCTGCGAACTCGACCATCTGCCCGCCCAGCTCGCGGTGAATGGCGTTCAGTGTGGTTTTCTTCAAGGTAGCTCCTATTCTTTGATACCTTTGCGCAACTGTTTACTTCGCTTGTCAGGGGCAAGGGACTTCAGCCCCTTGTGAATTGGTAGCGTATTTCATACTCGACAAGGGGTTGAAACCCCTTGTCTTAACGTCAAAACCTCACAAATGTTATTGCAAAGGTTTTTCTTTATCGAGGTAGCCGGCAACCTGCTGGTAGCCAAAGGTGATGCCCAATGCACCGACGAGCTTGAGTAGATCGGGGAGGATGAGGGGGAGGAACCCGGCGGTAACCGCGGTCTCGAAGCTGCCGACCCAGGCGGTCAGCCATCCCAGCCCGACGGCGTAGATTGCCGTCAGTGCCGCCAGTCCGCTAAGAATCCGGGCGGGGAGTTTATCGCCCAGAGTCTTGCGGAGGCTTACTGCCACCAGCACCGCCGCGAGGAAGCCGATCAGATAACCACCGGTCGGTCCGGCGAAGGCGACCAGACCGCTGTGTCCCCAGGCGAATACCGGAGCTCCGGCAAGTCCCAGGGTCAGGTAGGCACTTACCGAGCCGAGGGCAAGCCAGGCTGGCGCGGCTAGCCCAAGAGCCAGTACAACCAGCACCTGCCAGGTAATCGGAACCGGAGTCGCCGCGAAGGGATGGGGGAATCCCAGCCACGCCGAGGCGGTCAGAGCCGCCACCGCCAGAACCAGCGGCAGGGCGTAGGTGATGATGATGGAGCGAGGCTTGGTTTGAACAAGGGTTTGAGTCATCGGTTGTCCTTTAGAAAAAAGGGTGTGGTGTAGTTAATCGAAATCCTGTAGGGGTACGGCGTGCCGTACCCTCGTTCTATTTAAGGTGCCGTTCGGCTTCCCGGCTTATATGCCTCAGAGCCTGCTTTGCACAGCGGACATTCTTCCGGCAGCCAGCTCTTGATGTCCAGCTTAATCAGGGAGACCAGCGGCACGGAAAGCTCCTCGGCGGAGTCGCCCCGGCGGTCAACCACACAGGCGAGGGAAACAACCTCGGCTCCCAACTCTCGCAGCAGCCGGGCAACCTCGTTGGTGCTTTTGCCGGTGGTAACGACATCCTCAACGATGACGACGCGCTCGCCCTTCTTCAGCGAAAAACCCCGCCGCAGGGTCATCTCGCCATCCTTGCGCTCGGTGAAGATTCCCCGAACCCCAAGGGCGCGAGCGGTTTCGTGACCGATAATCAGTCCACCGAGAGCCGGGGAGACCACGGTATCGATCTTTTTATCCCGCAGCTTCTCTGCCAGAGCCTGTCCGGCTTTCTCTGCCAGCTTCGGATGAGCCAGGTAGAGGGCGCACTGGGCATAGCCGTCGGAATGCCGCCCGGAGGTGAGCTGGAAGTGTCCTTCCAGTAAGGCGTTAGTGGCTTTCAAATCGTCGAGGGGATTGTAGGGCATCTGACTCCGATACGTAATCTTGAGTTCGACGGATTATAGCAGAGCGGTAGTGGACTGACAATCTTCGAAAGAAAGTTCGCGAAAGCGACCTTTGGATAATCACTAAGTTTTGCTCCTCGTTTTTTACTCAACGATAGCTAGACAGCCCGCGCCATCGGCAATACCACCGGGTAATCGCGGCAAGCGGAGGACTGTCTGTTCATTACGACCAAAGGCAAACGTCCGCTAAAGCTGAAGTGCTTCCTGCTCAAACTGGAGGGGGCAGAGCGATCAGCGGACTGCGAGAAGAATAAACGAGTGTTGCCGCGATTTCTCAGAACACCTTTCGTGTATCATGTATAATAAGGGGAGCTGCGGCTCCCCTTATAGCTTATTCCAATAAAGTTGTGAACACAGCGATGAAAACCTTCCCCCTCAGTCCTTCATTAAAAGAGGTTGTCCGGCGGATTCAGCAGTCTGGCGGTCGGCTCTGGGTGGTCGGCGGAGCAATCCGAGATTTTTTGCTTGGGCAGCTTCTCGGTAATACATCGCCCTCCCCGCTCCGAGAGATTGACCTGGCAACGGACCTGCTGCCGGAGCAAATCAACGCCCTCTTCCCCGGTTCGCTGCGCTTTGGGGAACGCTTCGGCACCGTCGTTGTCCGACTGGGCGGGGAGGAGTTCGAGGTAACCACCCTGCGCCGGGAGGGCGACTACACAGATGGTCGTCGCCCTGAGCTGGTGGAATTCACCGATTCGATCGAAGCAGACCTGGCACGGCGGGACTTCACCGTCAACGCCATCGCCCGGTCGCTGCCCAGCGGAGAGCTGAGCGATCCGTTCAACGGTCGGGAAGACCTGAAGCGAGGAATCATACGAGCAGTGGGTGAGCCGTCCCGACGACTTGCGGAAGACGGATTGAGAGCCTATCGCGGCTGTCGGTTCGCCGCCACCCTCGGCCTTGAGATTGAACCGAAGACCCTGCGGGCGATTTCGGCTAACCGAGAGGTCGCCAGTCAAGTCGCCTGGGAACGCGTCGGTGCCGAGTTGCAAAAGGCGATGACCGCCGCCGAGCCGAGCCGCTGCTTTGAGTTATTGCGGCAGGTCGGCTTGCTCGACCATTGCCTGCCAGAGCTTGCCGTCTGCTACGGCGTTACCCAGAACCGTCACCACGACTTCGACGTTTACGACCACTCCCTGCGCGCCTGCGACCTGGCTCCCGCTGAGAAACCAGCGGTACGCTGGGCGGCTCTGCTCCACGACATCGGCAAGGTCGAAACGAAGACTCGGCAGGGGCGAGACTTTCACTTCCACGGGCATGAGGAGCTGTCGGCAAGGCTCGCCGAGCGAGCGTTACAGCGGCTTCGTCTGCCAAAGGAGCTGCGTCGGCGGGTAACGCATCTGATTGCCCGGCACATGTTCCTTTATCAACCGCAGTGGAGCGATGCCGCCGTGCGCCGCTTCGTCCGCCGGGTGGGGGTGGAGCAGCTCGCCGACCTCTTCGATCTGGCAATCGCCGACCGCCTGGCGAAGCACCGGGAGGGTCGCTTTCACCTGCCAGCGGACATAGACGAGCTGATGTCGCGGATCGAGGAGCTACGCCTCGACGAGACGGCGTTGACCATCGGCGACCTGGCTATCGGTGGGGCAGAGCTGCTGACCATTACCGAGAAACCCGCCGGACCCTGGGTGGGAACGGTTCTGCACCAGCTGCTGGAGCTGGTGCTGGAACGTCCGGAGCTTAACCAGCGCGAAGAGCTACTCCACGAGGCAGAACGATTGCTATCTAATTCGTAGGGGTACGGCGTACCGTACCCTTAGTCTGGTAGGGGCGTGAGAGCTTTGAGAAAGTGTTGATTACACCAGCCTGAGACAAGGGGCTTTAGCCCCTTGCAAATTTGTAACTTATCTCATGTTTCTCAAGGGGTTGAAACTCCTTGTCTTAACGTCAAAATCTCTCGATTGCTGTAGTGCAAGATATTGTTCAATGCACACAGCGAAGATAACTACTCAAAGGTATCGTACAGGATGAGTCAAGGAAAAGCATTTCGACTGGAAATCACCGACCTCGGCGGAGCCGATGGCATCGGACGACGGGACGGCAAGGCGGTCTTCGTGCCGCTCACCGCGCCGGGGGATGTCATCCTCGCCGAGGTTGTCGAGGAGAAGAAGGGCTATGCTCGTGGTAGTCTGGTCTCCCTGCTGGAGGCCTCGCCGGAGCGGGTCGAGGCGGAGTGTCCCTACTACGGCGACTGCGGCGGCTGCGACTGGCAGCACCTTGCGCAGGACTCTCAGCGGCGGTACAAGGGCAAGCTGATTTGCGATGCCGCCCGGCGGATCGCCCGACAAGAGATTGAGCCGCCAACGGTTCATCCGCTGGAGCCGTGGGGCTATCGCCCGAAAGCCCGCCTGCAGGTGGCTCACCGTCGGGGACAGATCGAGCTGGGCTACTACTCCCGGCGGAGTCGCCATCTGGTTGGCTGGAAGAGCTGCCCCCTGCTGCCCGATTCCCTGAATAATGCCCTGAAACAGCTGCGGGGATTCTTCGGCTCCCGAACAGGGCGCGACCCCCGCTGGCATCAGCTACAGGCGGTAGAACTGGAGACCGCCCGCGGCGGCTGGGCGATGACCCTGCGCTTCGAGCGGCAGCGTCCGCCGAATCTGGAGTGGAAGAAGCTGTCAACTGCACTGGAAGGGCTGGTCTCGCTGCGGGTGTCGGGGAAGCGAGACGGCTTCGCCGTCTGGGGCGAAGAACGTTTTCAACTTGATGGATTGCCGTTCAAGTGGTTGAAGACCGCTGGAACCTTCCGCCAGCCCTCAACCAGCGGCGGAGGCTGGATTCAGGAGCAGGTTGCCGCCACGGTGGAACGACTCAAGCCAGCTATGGTCTGGGACCTCTACGGCGGCAGCGGGCTTCTCGGTCGCGAGGCACTGGAGCGCGACTCCCGGCTCTGGCTGGTGGAGTCGGACGAGCTGGGCATCGCCGACGGGCAGCACAATCTTCTGTTTTATGGAGACAGAGCCGTCATCGCCAACAAAACCGTTGAACGGGCGTTGGCTGCTCCCCCGGCGGGACTTGACAAGCCCGATCTGGTGATCGTTGACCCGCCCCGGATTGGACTGAGCAAGCGGGTTCGGGAGAGCCTTCTCGCCATCGCTCCACCGGCACTGCTTTACGTCGCCTGTTCGGCAAACCGTTTCTGGCGCGACGGAGCGGAACTCCTCGCCGCCGGATACTCGCTGGCAGGGCTGAACGCCTGCGAGATGCTGCCCCAGACACACCATCTGGAGCTGACCGGGCTGTTCCTGCGCAAGTAGTTGTAGTAACGGGTTGAGTATGCTAGAATCCGCCGTTCTGTATTCTGCCGCTGCTGGAAGGATATTTTAGCCCCATCCTCAGCTTGTCTTCCTGTGAAAAGCGTATAGTTTGTCAAGCTGTCAGAATGTCTCCTAAGGAAAATCATCGCCGTGCTGGTGCTGGGAGACTTTTGCGTAAGCACCTCCCAGACGAGAAAGTAGCTGGCTTTGTCGAGTTACGCAACGATACTGCTGGGTCTGGAAAGCTCCTGTGATGAGACCGCAGCGGCGGTACTCGCCGATGGGCGACGGGTTCTTGGTCAGGCGATCGCCTCGCAGGCGGACTTCTTCGCCGAGTTCGGCGGGGTCGTGCCGGAGCTTGCCGGGCGAAATCACGCCGCGAAGATCCTCCCCGTTGTCAAAGAGGCGATGAGCCGTGCCGGGGTAACGTACGCTGACCTCGACGGCATCGCCGTAACCAGCGGTCCCGGTCTGACCGGAGCCTTGCTGGTCGGGCTGAACTTCGGTAAAGCCCTGGCTCTGGGGCTGAACAAGCCCTACGTCGGAGTCAACCACCTGGCGGCGCACCTTCAGGTAACCCTGCTGGCAGAGAACGCGCCGGAGCCGCCCTTCGTTGGGCTGCTGGTCTCCGGCGGACACACCGCCCTTTACGAAGTAAAACAGGGGCTGACTGATTCCCCTGAACTCCTGCGCTTCCGACTCCTCGGCGAGACCATCGACGATGCCGCAGGCGAGGCGTACGACAAGGTCGGGCGAATGTTGGGAGTTCCCTACCCGGCAGGAGCAATCCTCGACGGCTGGGCAAATGAGTTTACGGGCAAAGCCGAAACCTTTACCCGCCCGATGCCAAAGGGGCTGGACTTCAGCTTCTCTGGCTTAAAGACCGCCGTGGTGCGCCGGGTTAAGGAACTTAAAGGTAAAGACAACACTCCGCTGGATGAGCAGACTCGCCACGCCGTTGCCGCTGGCTTTCAACAGGCGGCAATCGAGACCCTCGCGAATAAGGCTCTCGCCGCCTGCAAAGCAACCGGGTTGACCGACATCGTCATCGGCGGTGGAGTCGCCGCCAATCGGGGTCTGCGAAGACTGCTGACCAAACAGGCTGCGGCACAGGGAATCACCGCCTTCTTTGCCCCGATGGAGTTCTGCACCGACAATGCGGTGATGATAGCCGCCCGGGGCTATCAGCTGCTCAAGGCTGGTAAGTTCGACCCCTCCGGTCTGGAGGCTTCGCCAAATATGGAACTGGGCGTTGGGGAGTAAACATTTATCCATCTGCACAGATCCGTCCGTAGGGACGTATTGCAATACACCCCTACCAACAGCGTATTTGTATCAGATACTCACGGCATTATTCGCACTACATACGTATCTCAGATTTTTAACAACAAACAAGTCGTACGTAACCAGACTAAACGTAGCAAGGAGAATTCATGGCGGGTAAACGGCGGTTCTACGGACTCGTCAGCGGGCTGGTGCTGGTCATCGCCCTCATCTTCGCCCTTCCCACCACCGGCGTTTACGAGCTGCTGCCCCCAGAGGTCGCCGAATGGCTGCCCACGGATACGGTTCAGCTTGGACTCGACCTCGAGGGCGGCATGGTACTGCGCCTCGAAGCCGATATGGGCAAACTGCCTCCCAGCGAGCAGGAAGACGCTGTGGAGCGGGCATTGGAAATCATTCGCAAGCGTGTGGATGCCTTTGGCGTTGCCGAGCCTACCGTCGAGAAGATTGGCACCAACGGTATCTCGGTGCAGCTCCCCGGTATCCGCGATGCCGAGCGTGCCAAGGCACTCATCGGCGAGCGGGCGATTCTGGAGTTCATGCTGGTGGATAACGAGGGACGGCTCCCCGTTATCCTGACCCAGGCGAACAACCTGCCAGCGTACAAGGGCTTGATTCCCCAGGCACTGGCGGTAGGTCGCGGGGTTTACTTCCCCGGTGAAGCCGAGGAAGAGCTAAAGCAGCTCATCGAGGACCCGACGATTATCCGTCAGGTTCCCCGGGGCTACCAGCTGGCTCTGTCCGAGGTCAAAGAGCCGACGGCTAACGACGACATCGCCGTGGAGCTTGCCAAGGGCTGGGGAACGAATGCGCAGCCATATCTGCGGATCTACCTCCTCGACGCCCGGCGTCCAATCAAGGGCGATAACCTCACCGATGCCCGGCTGGATCGCGATGAGTACCAGCGTCCCGCCATCAGCTTCGAGTTCAACTACTCCGGCTCCGAGGCGTTCCGCGAGGTTACCGGAACCCACCAGGGGCATCTGCTGGCAATCGTCCTCGATGGGCAGGTCATCTCGGCTCCGGTAATTAACAGCGAGATCGCCGGACGGGGAATCATCCAGGGTAACTTCACCGCCGAGCAGGCGAGCGATCTCTCGATTAAGCTCCGCGCCGGTGCGCTGCCGGTTCCGCTCAAGGTGGTCATGGAAGACACCATCGGTCCCAGCCTCGGCTCGGACTCGATCAAGTACGGTATTACGGCGGCTCTGATCGGCCTCGCCGTGGTGCTGATCTTCATGGTTTTCTGGTACAAAGGCTCCGGCATCATCGCCGACATGGCGTTGATCTTCAACATGGTGATCATCGTCGCCGCCCTGGCAATGCTCGGCGCGACGCTGACCCTGCCCGGTATCGCCGGAATCATCCTCACCATCGGTATGGCGGTGGATGCCAACGTGCTGATCTTCGAGAGAATCCGTGAGGAACGGCGCAATGGCAAGAGCGTGCCGATGGCAGTGAAGTCTGGCTACGAGAAGGCGTTCATCACCATCCTCGATGCCAACATCACCACGCTGATTACCGCTGCGGTGCTTTACCTGCTGGGAACCGGTCCGATTCGCGGCTTCGCCGTTACTCTGGGAATCGGTATCCTCTCCTCGATGTTCACCGCGCTGATCTTCACCCGGGCGATCTTCAACGGTCGTATCCGCAGGCTGAAGAACGACAAACTGTCGATATAGATAAGATCCCTGAAGGGTGGGGGCGTATTGCAATACGCCCCTACGGACAGCGGACCATTAAACATTTTTGATTTACGGATAGGCGTTGCTAGGGGGTATTTTGCAGATTTTCACCAACACAAACTTCGACATCATTGGTAAGCGGAAGATTGCCTTTGTTATCTCCGCCTTGCTGATTCTCGGTGGCGTTGCCGGACTGTTCATCTTCGGCGGCTTCAACCTGGGGATTGACTTCACCGGTGGTGTCCGGGTGCAGGTCAAGTTCTCCGAGGCGATTGGTGCCAGCGACCTCACCGTCATCCGCGACGAGCTGTCAATGGATGTTTACTCCTTCGGTGGAGCGGGAGATGAGGTCGTCATCCGCAACAAGACCGAGGATTCCGCCAAACAGCTCGCCCAGGACATCTACGACTATCGGGAAGGCGTTGGACTGTTCAAGTCCTTCGACGACCTGCTCCAGGTCGAGAACTTCCCGGTGGAGCTACTGCCCTTCTTCGAGGAGCAGTTCCTCCTCAACAAAGATGTGCTGGTGGTGCAGAGCGGCTCTGAATCTCGCAAGCTGGCACTGAACACCATCGAGCTTGACGCACTGATCTCGGACATCGAGACGCTCGTCGAGGGTGCCACCCGGGTGCGGCTGACCGACACCCTGGCAGAGCTGCGTCCGGCGGACAACTACGCCGAGGGACGCCTCAACCTCAACGCTCAGAACTCCGTCGAGGAGTACGCGCGGGAGTTGCTGCCCCTGCTCGGAGAAGAGGACGCGCCGAAACTGGCAACCGCCCTCTCCTCGGCACGTAACTTCTCTGGTGTAAGCACAATGCGCCTGCTTGGAAACATGTCAGAGGTCAGAGAGCTGGCGGGTAATGCCGGAGTCTCTGCCGAGGGAGTTTCCGCTCTCGACGGCTGCTATACCTCGGGCTTTGAGGTGCAGAGCGTCAACGTTATCGGTCCGAAGGTTGGCGAAGAGCTTGGTGCCAGTGCGATCTACGCCGTTATCATCGCCCTCGCCGGACTGCTGATCTACATCTCCCTGCGCTTCGAGTTCGCCTTCGCCCTCGGTGCCATCGCTGCTCTGGCGCACGATGTTATGGTTACCCTGGGTATCTTCGTTCTCCTGGGCAAGGAGATCAACCTCTCGATAATCGCCGCCCTGCTGACCCTGATCGGTTATTCGCTCAACGATACCATCGTTGTGTACGATCGGATCCGTGAAGATCGCAAGCTGCTGCGCCGACGGAGCCTCACCGAGATCATCAACCGCGCCGTCAACGAGACCCTCTCCCGCACGGTGCTGACCTCAGGAACCACGCTCTTTGTTACGCTGGCACTGGTTTTCTTCGGCGGCAGCGTCATCCACGACTTCGCCTTGGCATTGAGTATCGGTGTCCTCGTCGGAACCTACTCGTCGATATTCATCGCCAGCCCCTTCCTCATCGGCTGGTACAAGATGCGTGGGAAAGAGACGGTCAAGCAAGGCGGAACACCGGGATAGAAAGATTCTGTAAACAAACGGGAGGCGCAGAGCCTCCCGTTTTTGCATATGATAGATTAATACGTTAGCAAGCCTTATTTACGGGAAGGTGTTGCAGGTGCGGACCTGTGTGTCCGCCCTCTGCTATCCACCCGCGTAGTGGCATCCCGGCGACGCATCATCCATCATTCGTAGCTGTTGACTTGCCCTCAGTTGTACCAATGAGGTACACTGATTCTACTTGTCAACCTCGGAGGACAATGGCTCTTTCTAATCCCGTCGCCGTGTTCTATGTCTCCACCACCGTCATCGGTGGCTCTCATCACAGCCTGCTGGGGCTGATTAATGGACTACCGCCGCAGTGGCGTAAGATCGTCATCTATACCGAACGCGAC
>JAIOSI010000027.1 GCA_021107695.1 bacterium | reverse complement strand
TCAAAAGCGACATAGAAGGTGGAGGTAGAGACGTAGGTTTCCGGGATGTCAATCCACTGGAACTGATCCAGGCGTGTTACGTCGGTTTCGAAGGCTTGTCGAAAGATTTCCGTTCCTGCTGGTACCCCTGAATTATCCTCAAAGATCATCACCCAGCCACCCTCGTAGGTACTGTCGGGGTAGTTGGACGCGATCACCAGACCGATCTGGTTGACAAAGCCGGGATCTCCTCCTGTTTTATTATCATCAAACTCAACCGCCCAGTACCAACCAGTATTGTTCCAGGCTTTGGCATCGACTTTATAGCCGTCATCCCAGTAAAGGTACGAGTACGCTGCCTGAGAAACCGAGACCAACAGAACAAGCATTCCAAGAATAAGCGCAATCTTTTTCATTTTCTCTCCTCTTATTTTACAAACCACGTCCCAAGTTATCACCAAAAACGAACTCCGTCAAGGGGCAGTGGCTTGAAGTTACATCTATTTTGAGGAACAGCCTATTTCCACACAAACGACTCGGAAAATAAGGATTGCTTGACCTGAGTCAAGGCGTTATAATCCTCCCAAGCGATAGACTCTCAACAACGCGCGAGACAAACCAACTGGAGACAAAGATGCCCTTCGACAGCATAGAATCAGCCCTTGAGGCGATCCGCCGAGGCGAGATGATTATCGTCGTTGACGATGAGGATCGAGAGAACGAAGGCGACTTCATCATGGCGGCGCGGCACTGTGGACCGGAGCAGGTCAACTTCATGCTCTCGGAGGGGCGGGGGATGCTCTGCGCTCCGGTTACGATGGACAGGGCGGCGGAGCTGAAGCTGAACATGATGGTTTCCGACGAGGGCAACGACTCCCTCCACGGAACGCCGTTTACCGTCTCGGTAGATTACAAGCACGGAACCTTCACCGGAATCTCGGCGGAGGAACGCTCGCTGACGCTAAAGAAGCTGGCGGAGCCGAAGAGTATCGCCGATGATTTCGCCCGTCCCGGACATATTCATCCGCTGCGGGCGCGGAACGGCGGAGTGCTGCGCCGAGCCGGACATACCGAGGCGACCGTTGACCTCTGCCGCCTGGCAGGGCTGGAATCGTCCGGGGTGCTAATCGAGATTCTTAATCCCGATGGCACGGTGGCACGGCTGCACCAGCTTGAGAAAATCAGTAAGCGGGAAGGTCTGAAGCTGATTACGATTGCCGACTTGATCAAATACCGTCGCATCCGCGAGAAGACCATCAAGCGGGTTTCCTCGGCTCGGCTGCCGACGGTCTATGGTGAGTTCACCATCCAGACCTACCAGTCAACCTTCTCCGATGAATACCACCTGGCTCTGGTAATGGGCAAGGTGAACGACGGCGTGCCGGTACTCTGTCGGGTTCACTCCGAGTGCCTCACCGGCGACACCTTCCACTCCCGCCGCTGCGACTGCGGCGAGCAACTCGACACCGCCATGCGTAAGATCGCCGACGAGGGACGGGGAGTCCTGCTCTATATGAACCACGAGGGACGAGGCATCGGGCTGCTCAACAAGATCCATGCCTATCACCTTCAGGACCAGGGACGCGATACCGTGGAGGCGAACGAGGAGCTGGGCTTCCCCGATGATCTACGCGACTATGGCTTCGGGGCGCAGATGCTCGTTGACCTCGGCGTGAAGAAGCTCCGCCTGATGACCAACAATCCCCGCAAGCTGGTGGCCCTGGAGGGTTACGGGCTGGAGATCATCGAGCGGGTTGCCGTGGAGATAGACCCCAACGACGAGAACCTGCACTATCTGCGTACCAAGCGCGACAAGATGGGACATCTGCTAAAAAACGTTGACGAAACAAACGAGAACCACTAGGAGAAGACCGTGAGCGAGTTTATCGACAACCGCGCCGAGCGGCGCGAAGAGCTGAAGGCTATCATCAAGCAGCTTCACGGCGGCGCCAGCGTTGATGAGGTTAAGCAACGCTTTGCCAACCTGATCAAGGGTGTGGATGCCACCGAGGTCTCCGAGCTGGAGAACGAGCTGATTGCCGAGGGAATGCCTGTTGACGAGGTCAAACGCCTCTGCGATGTTCACGTTACCCTGTTTGAAGAAGGACTGGCGGAGAAGGGACTCAACGATGAGCCGGAGCTGGAGCCGGGGCATCCCGCCCACACCATCTGGCGAGAAAACCGCATTCTCGATAACCTCCTCGACCAGCTCGACGGAAAGCTGGAGGTGCTGGCAGATGCCAACGCCCTCACCCCAGAGCTGACAGCGTCGCTAACGCCGATGATGGAGAAACTCAGCGAAGTTAACAAGCACTACCTGCGTAAGGAGAACCAGCTCTTCCCTTTCCTGGAGAAGCACGGCATCCACGGACCGACCCAGGTGATGTGGGGCATCCACGATGACATTCGGGGCTACCTCAAGGCGGCGAAGCAGGCTCTCACCGCTGGTAACCGGTCGGAGTTCGTCGCCCAGGCGACGGAGTTCTCCGAAGCAGCGTTTTCGATGATTACCAAAGAGGAGAAGGTGCTGCTGCCGATGAGCCTGGAGTCTCTCTCCGAGGCGGAGTGGGCGGCGGTTCTCCACGGTAGCGAAGAGCTTGGCTACGCCTGGCACAGACCGGTTATCATCTGGGAGCCGAAGATTAGCGAGCCGCTCCCCGACACCCCCGCTGGCTCCTACGGCGAAGCAACCGACTCAACCAGCTCTGCGGGTAGTCTAGATGCTGTTCTGCCCCTCTCCGTTGGTGGGCTGACCCTGAAGCAGATCAACCTTCTGCTCACGAACCTGCCGGTGGACGTTACCTACGTGGACGAGAACGACCGGGTGCGCTACTACTCCGCCGGGCGGGAGCGGGTCTTCCCCCGTTCTCCGGCAATCATCGGACGCGAAGTCGCCAAGTGCCACCCGCCGTCATCGGTGCATATCGTCGAGAAGATCGTCCAGGCGTTCAGGAACGGCGAGAAGGATATCGCTGAGTTCTGGATTCAGATGGGCGAGAGCTTCGTCCACATCCGTTACTTCGCCCTGCGCGATGACGAAGGAAGCTACCGAGGCGTGCTGGAGGTCAGCCAGGATGTCAGCGGCATCCGTGCTTTGAAAGGCGAACGCCGTCTTTTAGATTGGTGATTTTGATCTAGCGACGAAAATGTAGGGCGGGGATTGCCTCATCGGCTAAAATCCCCGCCGTAAAAATGCAATAGTGATTGAGTAAGGCAACTGACCTTGGTTGCTCCGTTATTCTGGTTTTGATGTCGTAGGGGCAGGCCCCCGTGCCTGCCCTGAATACAGAAAGGGCAACCACCGGAGGTTGCCCCTATAAAAGCGTGAAGATGTTTAACCCGTAGGGACACGGCATGCCGTGTCCTTGTTGTATTCATTCCTGTGTCAATGTACTCTTTTTCCCTCAAAGAAGGTCATCTCAACCTCCACGCCGGGAATCTCTTCTGCATCGATGTTAAACAGGTCTTCGCTCAACACGACAATGTCCGCTCTTTTACCGACCTCGATTGAACCAATCTCATCTTCGAGGAAGTTGGCATACGCGCCGTTAATCGTTATTGCCGCCAGCATCTGTTCAAGGCTGACGCACTGACCTGCGGGCGGCAGTTGCGTGCCACCTAGGCTTGCTCTGACAATGCCATTGTATATCGCCGTCATGGGGTCAGGCTCTGAGGTAGGCCAGTCGCTTGCCAGCGTTACATTAACACCAGCATCAAAAAGATCTCTGTGGGGATAGGTGTTGTTTGCCCGCTCAGCCCCCAGGTAGGGCAGGTAGAACTGCCGATAATGCTCATCCATGACCATCCAGTAGGGACTCATGTGCGCGATGATTCCCAGCTCGCCCATTTTATTCACATCTTCCGGTCTTATCAGCTGGATATGCGCCAGAGAATGTCTGGCATCTCTGGCACCATTTTTTTCCTGAGCCTGTTCAAGGGCTTTAGTCGTGTATTTTGCAGCCCCGTCTCCGATAACATGGACATGAATCTGGTACCCCGCCCGATCTACCCGGGTAAACGCAGCCTCCAGAGCTTCATCTGTCCAGAGCTTCGAGCCATAGTAATCAGGTCGGTGTGCATAAGGCTCAAGCAGCAAAGCCGTCTCTTCCTCCAGTACCGCGTCGGCAAGGAACTTGAAGGAGTGTACCTGGAAGTGGGGATGGTTGTACTTCTCTGCTAGTTCAATCCCGTATTCAATCTCACCGAGATAGTCAAGGTCAGGATCGATGTACCACGAACCCCGGTAGCGAACAGTCAGTTTTCCCTCTTTTGCCAGTTCATCGTAGGCTCTGTAGTAATTGGGATCAAACTCCATCCAGGCGTCGTGGGCTGTAGTAATACCTTTGGCGTTCAGCCATTCCTGGAGCCACAGCAGAGCCGTTTTATAATCTTCCTTTGTAGCCAGGGGCATAAGCTCCCAGGCGGCACTAAAGGCGGCATACTCCTGCAACAGCCCTGTCGGTTCCCCGGTTACCGGATCCCTTTGGATGACACCACCAGCGGGGTCAGGGGTATCCTTTGTGATACCAAGCAGTTCCAGTGTTTTTGAATTAACCCACATGGAGTGAATGTCTCCGGATACGATAGCAATGGGGCGCGTTGAATCTATCTCATCAAGCCATTCCTTCCTCGGACCAATGGCATCGTACAGTGACCGTTCAAACCCTGAGCCCATGATTCCTGATTTATCCGGGTTTGCTTCGGCGAACTCTCTGATTTTGGCGATGTAATCCTCGTGGGAGTACAGACCGGTTAGGGATGCCGTGAATAAGGTGGAGTAGGCGTTCGCCGCCGGGTGCATGTGGCTATCGACAAAGGCGGGCATCGCAAACTTTCCCTCAAGGTCGATGACCTCTGTTTTCTCGCCCCGATACGACTCGATGCCCTCCATTGAACCGACATATACAATTACGCCTTCTTCAATGGCGACCGCCTCTGCCCAGCTCTGCTCGTTATCAACGGTGTAAAACCTGCCGTTGATGAGGACAGTATCCGCAGGACTTTCAGCGGTACCGGCACACCCAGCCATAACTAACATTGTGGACAACAGTACCAGACTCAGATGCTTGTGATTTCTCATCGTGCTTTTCCTTTATGGAGTCGTCTTTCCAAACTCGCAACGTGTGTAGCTTAGGCCTGCCGATTAGCGCACATCGCCTGAGGACTGTCAAGCGAGCCGATACAACGCTACACAATCCTCCGTCGCGGGGGATTGTGTTTATACCCTAGACTGCCTCACTGAATGTGGTAAGATTACGCACTGACTCATGGGTACTATCGAAGGAAATCCTATGTTCAAAAGAAGCCTTTTCATCCTCCTGCTTGCTACCATCATGGCGAGTGCCGCCATTCCGGCGACCATCGTCCCCCTCGACCACTGGGCATACGGCGTTGCCGACCAGCTTATTGTTCGGGGAGTCTGGCCGGAGGCACAGGTCTCCGAGCGTCCCTGGACGCGAGCCGTCTTCGCCCGCGCCGTGGGCAGCCTGCTGATGAACAACGAGCGTGGCGAGCAGCCGCTTAATGCTCCGGCAAAGGCTCTGCTCCACCGTCTGCGCGAGGAGTTCGAGCCGGAGATTGCCGCCTGGGGTGGTTTGCAGTCCCCAGTGATGATTGAGGTTCTCCGTGATGTGAAGGAAGAGGATGACTTCGCCATTGAGGTTGGTGGTCGGCTGCTGGTGAACCTCGACTACCACACCGCCCGCTGGCATCACACCGACGGCGTCGCCCTTCCCAGCGAGACCGACGGCGAAACCCCAGCCCAGCCCGAAGATGGCATCTTCCACCGTGAACGGGGCTACGTCCTCTTCGGAGCCGGATACGGCGATACCATTGCCCTCTACGGACGGGGGGAGTTCGACACCGCTGGCAAGAACGACTCCGACTGGATGGGCGCGGACTGGAAGGGCGATACCTCGGCGCAGTTTGACTACGGTTTCCTGCGCTGGCAACCGACGGAGTGGTTCAACCTGAGCCTGGGACGAGAGCCGTTGCAGTGGGGCTACAGTCGTGGCGGCTCCCTGCTCCTCTCCGGTACCGCTCCGGCACTGGACGGCTTCCGCTACGCCTTCGACTTCGGCAACCTCCACTTCAGCTACTTCCACGCCGGACTGGACGAGCAGGAGTACGAAAACGATGGCACCGGACACGATGGAATCCGCAATCGCTATCTGGTGGGGCATCGCCTCGCCTGGCGGATCATCCCGGAGCTGTCCGTCGGCATCGCCGAGGCGACCATCTACGGCGGCGAAGACCGCACCATCGAGTGGGCGTACCTCAACCCGCTCAACCTCCATTACATAGACCAGCTCTCCGGCTCCACCGGTAACGACAATCCCTACTGGCTGATTGACGTGGACGCGGTACCCTTCCCCGGGCTGCGGCTCTGGGGGCAGCTGATGATTGACGACTTCCAGTACGAGGATGTAGAGGAACCGCCGGAGATTGGCGTTCTCCTCGGCGGTAGCTGGGCAGACCCGCTGGACATCGGCGGCGTTACGGTTTCGCTGGAGTACCTGAAGGTCTGGAACTGGGTCTATAACGTCGTGCGGAAGTTCGACAAGCTGCTCTTCATCAACCACCCCCTCGGCTACCCACGGGGTAACGATACCGACCGCTGGACGATTGCCCTGGAGTACTTCCCCAACCCCTACCTCAACTTTGGACTGACGGCGACCCTTGATCGCCACGGCGAGGGGCGGATTCTCGAAGACTGGGACGCGCTGGATCACTTCGGCGTACCATCTCCTTCCGGCATAGTCGAGAACCGTTCTGACTTCAGCCTCGATGCAGAATGGAACGCCAGCCGGGCGATGATGCTGGGATTATCCGTCGGCTATGAGCTGACCGAGAACCGGGATAACGTCGCCGACGAGGACTCCGCCGACTTCTACGCCGGAGTGAAGGGCAGCTACCTCTTTGGGTGGTTATGATGTGTATTCAGTTTGGATTAGAGTTATGCTAGAATGATATGAGAGTAGTTATGTAAGCTCTTTTCCTGCGAATTGAAAGATGGAGAGTATCGTGGAAATTGCCGCCCTTGTAGCCTCGATTGTTTCAGTGATTGTTGCGTTGATTGCTATAGCATTAGCAATTATCTTTTTTATTCTAGCGACCAAACAATCGCAGCAGATTAGAAATGTTGAAAAGGACATCTCTTCAAGTGTAGAAAAACTGGAAGAATTGTTTAACGTAATGTATGCAGATGCTATGGGTATAGTGAAAGCGTCTCACAGCAGTTTACTTGATAAAGTAGGGTGGGGAGGATCAAAGAAAAGCGAGGAAGATATTAAGGTTGAAGAAAATAGAATAGAGGAAAAATTTTCAAAATTACAGAGTGAAATGACATCAGTGCTTATGCGTAAGGTCGGAAGCTTTGAGGTAAAGAATGATAAAAACATGGCTATGATTCGAACTGAGCTTGACAAAATGGTACAAAAGACTATCGAGGATACAAGAGTTATAGAAAACGAGATGTCAGAGAAAAATCTAAGACATTCAGTAATGATGGCTATAAGAAAGATCTCTTCGCGAAGTGGTACTGCAACAGCTGATAAAGTTGTTAATGTTCTGGGAAATACTTATGGTGCTTTCGCTATACGGAAAGAACTATATAGAATGTATAGAAGGGATGAGATTGTTTCGGAAGACTCTCTAACTGGCTTCCATGATATTATGCCAGAAACCTCCTTTGCATTAAGTAAGAATATGCCGTACATGATAGAAGAGTAGATCAAGGAGACCCTATGAAACTACGCATTTTTACAATCCTGCTGCTGGTTGCTCTGCTTGGTAGCGGCTGCCTGATGACCCGGAATCGCCCGGGCGGTGGCGGAGCCGTTCACCAAACCGGCAAGGCATCCTGGTACGGAGCCGCCTTTCAGGGCAAGCCCACGGCATCCGGCGAGCCGTTCAACATGAACGCTCTCACGGCGGCGCACCGCAACCTGCCCTTCGGCACCCAGGTGCGGGTAACCAATCAGAACAACGGACGTAGCGTGGTGGTGCGGATCAACGACCGTGGCCCCTTTATTGAAGGTCGGATCATCGACCTCTCCCGCGCGGCAGCAGGGCAGATCGGGATGATCGACGCTGGCGTGGTTCCGGTTACGCTGGAGATTCTGAACTAGCCCGCTGACTCACCGAACAAAAGAAAACGAGCCTGTTACGGCTCGTTTTCACATTTTTGAATAATACCACCAAGGGCAATCACGGGGGGATTGCCCCTACAAGGTCAAATGACCTTAGCCTTCCAACAGCCCGCTGATGATCTCCCTGAAGTTCTCCTTCGAGCGGCTGCCAACGATGATCTTCTGCACCAGTCCGTCGGGACCGACCACCCAGGTCGTCGGCACTGCCTCGGACTCGTAGTAGTCCATCACCGCTTCGGGGAACTTCGAGAAAAGCACCAGGGGATACTCAATGCCCATATCCCCGGCGAAGCTGTCGATGTCCTCGATGCTGCCGAAGGTATCGGTGCTGATGCCGACTACGTTGAACTCGCCGTCGAACTCCTCGATCAGCTCGATGAAGTGGGGAATCTCATCCTTGCAGGGCGGACACCAGGTGGCAAAGACATTGATAAACAGCACGCCCTCGCCGAGGTTCTCTTCGAGGTCAAAGACTCCACCGCCGAGCATATCGCCCTCGAACAGGGTCGGTGGCTTGTCGTAGTTCTCCGCCATGCGGGCATCGAGGAACTCCTCGTAGCGTTCCATCACGATCTCCATCATCGCGTCGAGTTCCGCCTCAGGGGTTTCCTCGAAGTAGGTGTTCAGCTCCGGCTCGGTAACGTCGAAGCTGTCGAAGAGTTCCTCTTCGGTGATTCCGGTGTAGCGGGAAATGTAAAGCTCGTAGAGCAGGTCGGTTACGACGACCTCGGTCAGGGCGAAGGAGACAGTGGCGATCAGCAGCACAAGGAGTACGGCAAGACGTTTCATGGTTACCTCATGGGATGAGTGTAGGTTCATGCGCAGTTGATGATATACGGGACAGCGGCGAGGATAGTTCCCTGCCAAAAGCTCCTCCAGCTTAGAGGGGGGAGCTTACAATGATTCTCTAGGCGATACAAGGGAGTGGCTAGAAGCTCAGGGTTAGCTGAATCGTGGGATAAACCTCGCCCTCAGAGTCCAGCCCCACGCCGGGAGAGAGATCGAGGGCGACTTTCTGCTGATTGTACTTATACGAAGCCAGGAGAGGAGCGTGGATTATACTGGCTATATAAGCTGATGTCGTTACAAACATAAATATCATGTAACCATCTAAACTCGAGTTTCGGCTTGAATCACCAGGATATGCAATAAGAAATCCCAGAACAGCTCCTCCACCCATAATCCCCAGCTCTGCCCACGCCCAGCCCGGTTCATCAATCAGGAAGTAGCCCAAGCCGGGGATGATATTACCAAAGCCTGCAATCAGTGGTGAATAGTGATTCAGCGGTGTCGTCTCTGGCTCTACCGCTACTTCCACCTCCACGCTGGATTCATCAGTGTTTTCATCGGGGACGGGGAGTATTTCAGCATAACTGCTTGAAACGATAAGCAGCAGAAACAGCACGACAACCAGTGAATAGCTCTTCATCGCAATCTCCTTTGTGTTTGTTGAGTTGTAGACTAGAAGCTCAAGGTCAGCTGTACCGTGGGATAGACCTCACCCTCGGAGTCCAGCCCCACGCAGGGAGTCAGGTCGAGGGCGAGAGCCTGCCGTTCGTTCTTGTAAACAGCGAGGAAAGGAGCGTGAATGATGCCTAAGAAATAGGCTCCACCAGCAACGAATGTTCCTACTAGTACCGGAGTCATGTCCATAGAGCCGCTACGAGAAGTAATATCCGCCACTAAAAGTCCTCCACCGACCAATCCTAGCTCCGCAAGACCCCAACCCGCTTCCTTGATAAGAAAGTAACCCATGCCAGGAATTATGTTGCCAAATCCAGCAAGCCAGGGGTCGTAGTACTCGCCTGGAGTCAGGTTAACCTCTATATCGGGATTATTTAGGACTCCACCACGAATCGGCTCCTCTTCAGTGGTCTCCGGTACTGGCATCGGGTCGGCAAGGCTCACAGAAACGACAAGCAGGATAAGTAACGCGACTACCAGTGAGTAGTTCTTCATCGTAATCTCCTTTGTGTTTCGGGAATTAGAAGCTCAGGGTTAGCTGCACCGTGGGATAGACCTCGCCACTAGAGTCCAGTCCCACACCGGGTGAGAGGTCAAGGGAGAGAACCTGCTGCTCATTCTTGTAGTCGGCGAGCAGGGGGGCGTGGATAAGACTGATCGAGTAAACCGTTAAGAATGAGCTTGTTCCAATTATATATCTCATATATCCTAGGTTAGGATCCGCCGCCACTAAAGCCCCCCACAAAAATCCTCCGCCCATAAGTGCGTACTCCGCCGCAGCCCACCAGAGTTCATCAATCAGGAAGTACCCCAATCCGGGGAAGAGGTTGCCAAAACCAGCGACCCAGGGAGAGTAGTATTTAGTCGGTGTTGGTTCGACCTCTACCTCTATGCTGGACTCCTTCGTATCTTCTTCAGGCACAGGGAGCGGGTCGGCATAGCCAGCAGAAATGACAAGCAACAGGAACAACGCCGTGAACAGGAGAGTCGTCTTCATCGCAGCTTCCTTGAGTAGAGAGTAACCCTATCGGGAACAAACTATCACAACCAGTCTAGCAGATAGCGTTGAGGAAGGTAAGGGGTAGTGAAAAGGCGACCCCGCAGGATCGCCTTGTTTGTCTATCTCAGCTTTGGTAAGGGAGCTACTCCCCCTTTGCCATCTCCACGGCGCGGCGGGCGACCTCTTCAATCGGCTTCTCGATGCCGAAGGATTCGATCTTCTCGAAGAGTGCCGGGTCTTCCTTCTTCGCCTCGTCGAAGATCCGCACGCCCTCCTGCCACATGTTGCCGGTGAAGCGCAGTGCCATCGGCTTGCTCAGCCCGTGTTTCTTAAGGAACAGGACTACGCCCTTGGCAAAGTCATCGCAGCGGGAGACTCCGCCGAAGCGCGCACCGAAGATCGCCTTGACCTGGGGATTGTCATCGAGGAGCTTGAGCATATTCGCCAGCCGCTCCGGGGAGGGCCCGCCGCCGGAGTCCATGAAGTTCGCCGGCTTGCCACCGAAGTAGTGGATGAAGTCGTTGCCCATGATCCCAAAGCCCGCACCACCGGGGAACATGCCGATGTCGCCGTCGAGGTCGAGGTAGGGAATCCCCTGCTCACGAGCCAGTTTCTCACGCTCGGTCAGCTCGCCCTCTTCGTGGCGACCGCCGGGAGCCAGACTCATCATCTTCTGCTGACGGTACATTGCGTCGTCGTCCACGTTGAGTCGGGCGTCGGCGGCGATGAGCTTACCTTCCTTCGTAATCACGAGGGGGTTGATCTCCAGCATCCTGGCATCGAGCTTGAGGAACATCTTTATCAGCTTGCCCGCTATCCCGGCGAAGGAGGCGAGCTGCTTGCCAGAAAGACCGATCTTCTTTGCCAGTCCGATTCCCTGATGGGTAAAGAACGGTGCGCCGATCTCTACGGAGAGCTTGTGGACGGCGGCGGGGTTATCCTCAGCCACCTTTTCGATCTCCATGCCGCCCTCGCCGCTGGCGATCAGGGTCAGGCAGTAGTTGGCGCGGTCAATCGTAACGCCGAGGTACAGCTCTTTGTCGATATCAAGAGCGTCCTCCACCAGCAGCTTCCGCACCGGGTAGCCCTTGATGGTCAGACCGAGGATTTTTCTGCCATGACCAACTAACTCTTTAGCATTGTTTGCAAGTTTGATTCCTCCGGCTTTGCCGCGCCCGCCGGTCAGCACCTGCGCCTTGACGACCACCGGATAGCTCACCTTGCCGGCAAGCTCCTCCAGCTCCTTAACGCTTCCGAGAACCTGTCCTTCAGGAGTTGGAATCCCCAGCTCCTGATAGAAACCCTTCGCTTCGTATTCGTAGAGTCGCATCTCACCCTCGACGGTTAGCCAAAGTGGCGTTGGTTTATGCTTGCTGCGAACCAGCGTATGCTAACATAAACTGGCGGGGGGATACATAGAAAAACGCTGCGGCTTCGAGCGGGCGAAGGCAGATAGAAAAAGAGTAAATAAAAGATATTCTATTAAGAATACTTTGTTTAGATAAAATTATTTATCTGCTCGGAACTCTTTTACATAAGCTAAAAACTCTTGAAGCTGCTCTCTGTTTTGTTCTGTAAACTCATAGTAACCAATACCAGAATGCCCGTCTAGTTTAAGTCTTGTGTTAGGTGAGGTTGCAAGGTTGCTTAGTTCTGTCAGAGACAAGTCAGCCCATGCTGATTCGTAACAGGTAACACCAGCCCCTGTAGACCAAACATCAGATTTAGCGTTGTATAATTCGTACTGCTTAGTAGAATCATAGCATTGTATCTCTAGCTCACCACTAGATAGACCTATCCAATCACTGGCACTATAGGCAAGTCGTAGATAGTAAGCCTCATATTCGGCATTTGAGAAGTAATATGGAGCTAGAGAAAGACTACCGTAATAATACTCCATACGCTCTAAGTTAAGTTGATTATATGAGATATGTGTAGTCTTCTCATATTCGTTATAGTTAACCTCAATCCCTGTTTTATAACAACCACTAACTAGAAGCATCAGCACTAACACGAACAAGGTTAGATGTCTCATCTCTCTATCCTTTGTTTAGGTTGTTATGAGTTATAGCTACTTACCTATATAGAACCAAGCAGGTATCAAGTGTACCATCGTTATCGTAGTATTTATAATAACAGTCCTTCAATGCTTTTACTTTCAAGAAGGAGCCAAAAGGCACCTTTGAATTAGTTGATAAATAAGCAGCGCTAGAAATACAGCTTAGTGATATTCTCATCCTGATCAGTGAAGGCTAATACTCCGCCGTCATCGGTAGTAGTCCACATCGAACGCCTGTGTCCTTTCGCATCTCTTAAACTAATCAGGCTCGCTCCGGAACCTACGAGCATAGAAATACTACCTTTACCAGTGATGTCCTGTATTGTAATCCCCGTGTTACCATCGTGTTGTGCGTCTGAGAGGTAAATACTGCCTGAGCTTTCATTACCAACCTGTAGAGTAGTACCAAATTCACTTTGATACCCAAAATGACCTCTGTAGTTACCATCACTATCAACAATTTGAATATCACGTACGAGTAGCGTATCAATGACAACGGAGTCATCTTGTGCCTGAACTGGTGTGGGCATGAACAGCCAAACACCCATCATCCCACCAACAAAAGCAGCCACAATGCTGGCTACAATGACTAAAGTTACTTTTTTGCTACTCATCTTATCCCCTAAGTTACGGTTAGCGTTACTGTTAACACCAAGAACATCTGCACTAAACTGACACAGTGAAGCTATGCTAAAATGGGGGGGGTAAATGTCAATAGTTAAATTGACTAAAAGCCGAACTGATTTTCCGCCTTGACGCTGCCGCCCCCGCAGTCTTATAATCCGGTGTCTCTCAGCCCCCTATTCAGCCCTTCCCTCGGTAGGTGCGATGGATTACCAAGTCCTGATCTACGCTGTGGCAAGCCTCGGTGCGCTCGGTCTCTTCTTTGGCTTTGCCCTCGCCTTTGTTGCGAAGAAGTTCCATGTCGAGGTTGACCCTCGGATGGAAGAGGTCATTGAGGCTCTCCCCGGCGCGAACTGCGGTGGCTGCGGCTACCCCGGTTGCAACGCCTACGCCGAAGCAGTTACGAAGGGCGCAGCGGTTAACCTCTGTCCTCCCGGTGGAGCCGAAACCGCTGAGGCGGTTGGCAAAATCATGGGGGTCGAGGCGGGAGCCGGAACGAAGCTGATGGCGGTGGTTCGCTGTCAGGGCGACCACGCCCACGCGAAGAACGCCTTCGAATACTACGGCGTGCCGACCTGTGCGGCGGCGGATAAGATCGACAATGGGCATAAGCTCTGTGCCGACGGCTGTCTGGGCTTTGGCGACTGCGTCCGCTCCTGCGGCTTCGATGCTCTGTTCATGAGCGAGGGCGGCCTGCCCGTGGTGATTGAGGACAAATGCGTCGCCTGCGGAGCCTGCGTTACCGCCTGCCCCCGGGGGATTATGGAGCTGATTCCCGCCGACGAGCCGGTTTATCTCGCCTGCGTCAATAATGACCGTGGCAAGGCTGTTAAGGATGCCTGCACCGTTGGCTGCATCGGCTGCTCGATGTGCGCCCGGGAGAAGGGCAACCCCAATGGCGGCATCGTCATGGATGGTGCCTTGCCGGTGGTTGACTTCGCCCACGAGGGACACGACTTCTCCGATCCGCTGAAGGCCTGCCCGTCGGGCTGCTTCGTCCGCCGTCTGCCGCTGGATGAGAAACCAGTTGAAGAAAAGGTTAAGGAAAAAGAAAAGGTCGAGGCTGTAGGAGTGTAGCGTTCCCCCTCCCTTCGTTTACAAACAAAGCTCTCGTTTTGGGAGCTTTTTTATATCCAATCCAGTGAAATTTTTGGCCATCGCCTCAACTCCTATTGAGACCTTATTGGGATGCTTTCTAAAGAAGGATTGTGGTAGTATCTGCGACAGAGTCTCACTTGAGACCTTGTCGCGATTTCTATAACCCTGTTAGCATAGGAGTAAACCATGCGCAAGATAAGCCTGTTTTTAACGATAGCACTACTGCTATCGGCTTCGGCGGAGATTACCCTGGAAATTGGTGAAGACGAAGCCTGGTGGCCGACCCTCTTTGGTGATGTTTCCGTGCAGTATCGCCACTATTTTGGTGAAGATGACGTTGATAACAACTACCAGGTACCCTCCAGCAACTTCATGGTACGGCATGTGGGTTTCGGTTTTGCGGGTAACCTAGGCGACTACATTGAATACGCCGCCGAATTCGGTGTGGCATCCTGTGGTAGCGGTGGAACGGGTGTATCGGTGAAGGAAGCCTTGCTATTTTTCAAGCCGATTGAATGGCTGGGTCTTGGCATTCAGGATGGTCACGTCAGGCGCGGCTTTATAGCTAAGGCCGAATGTACCGACATGCCCCTGCCAGAGAAACCCCACTTCTTTACCTCTTTTGGTTCCTGCCACATGTTCGGTCTCCAGATATGGGGAATACCGATGTTCACCGACGATATCGGTATCGAATTTGAGCTGGGCTACTATAACGGAGCAAACGGAACGGTGGATATAGAAAGTAACCTGCTGGGGTCGCTCTGGGTGCATCTTCCCCTGGGAATCAGCGTGGGCGGACACTACGAGATACAAACCATTGACTTCGACTTTGACAGAGACTTTGACAATGTCTGGCGGGCTTCAGCGGGATTGAGCTGGAATTGGTCGGACATTCACCTTCAGGGCGAATACTTCCTCGGCAAGGGTTTCTATACCAATGTCAGTGGGATCGAGAATCAGGATCTGGAAAGTAACGCCTATTACGCACGCGCCGCTTATCGCATTGATACCGGCTGGGAACCGCTGCACTACGTTGAACCACATTTGCAGTACGAGTCCTGGGATAAAGCCACTAACGCCAACGATGGTCTCGATTACAACTATTCCAACCTGACCTTTGGCGTGGGAGTGGGACTTGGTGGCTATGATGCCGAGCTAAAGATCTCTTACGACAAAGACATGACTGCGGATAGAGATTACGAGGCGCACGGAGCCGACGTACTCTACATCCGACTCCAGGCAGGTTTCTAGTTCGTTTAGCCCGTTAAAGCAAAAACCAAACAAGTGGAGGCAACCTATGCGAAAGGCACTCTTGATTTTGCTGGCGATGGTTTTACCGATATTCGCCATTCACGACGTAACCCTCTATCCCACCGATGATACCTATACCGATCCGAACGGCGGTAACTTTGGCTCCTCAGAGGAAATCTGGGTTGCCAATTACTCGGCTACATCGCACTTTGAACGCGGTTGTCTGCGTTTCGATCTCAGCCCTTACGCAGGGGAAACCGTTGTCAGCGCAACTGTCCACCTCTACCACTTCTTTTCCTGTCCCTCCGGTACTCCCTGTATGATTGATTTTCACGCTGTTACCCAAGCCTGGAACGAAGATACCTGGTCCGGTGGACACCTGAATCACGGTTCCACTGTTTACCAGACTCAGTCATTCAATAAGGATACCACGGGTTGGAACGAGATTGATCTGACCGATCTTTTTCAAGCCTGGCTTGACGGTGGCGAACCAAACAACTATGGGTTTGTGATGCACGCACGTTCCGGCAGCAAGTTTGCCAAGTTCCATTCAAAGGAACACGGGGACAGTTGGCGACCTCGCGTGGAGTTGGTTCTCTCTTCCGCTGGGGTTGAAGAAAGTAGTTTTGGTCAGATTAAGGCTATGTTCTAGGCTCCTATAGTCGTCGAGACGTAGTACAACAGGCGACCTTCGGGTCGCCTGTCTCTTTTTGTTTTCAGGCGACAGAGGTTAAGCATTCTGATAACGAACCTTTGACTCACCAGTCGATAGCGGCTATGATTGCCCGGTTATGAAAGGACTCACCAGTGAAAGCTCGGATTTGGTCAAAACCCTTGCAGCACACCTGCGCTCTGCGGGCGCGCTGGCTGTGCTGCCCACAGACACCACCTACGGTTTGATTGCCCGGGCGGGGGATGCCGCCGCCATCAGACGAATCTACCAACTCAAGGGTCGCTCGGCGGTTAAGCCGCTGCCCTGTCTCTTCGGCGCGGCAAACTGGGTGGAGAGGTACTGCGACCGGACTCAACTATCAGAGCATTGGAAACCTCTGACCAAAAAGTTTTGGCGAGGACCGTTGAACTTCGTCTTGCCCGCTGGGGAGGCTCTCCCCAAACACCCTTTAGGCGGTGGTCAGACGGTAGCCTGCCGGGTTCCTGATAATGATCTGCTTATCGAGCTGCTCCGGGAGCTGGACGAACCCCTCGTTGCCCCCAGTGCTAATCCTGCCGCTGAGCCGACCGGGGTTGATCCGCAGCGGATAGCCCACTGGCTTGAGGCTGAAGAGGGACTGCTCCTCGATGTTGGAGTAATCAGTAACCCGACGACCTCGACCATCATCGACCTGAGCGGGGAGAAATCCCGACTGCTGCGTGAGGGACGGATTGCCGTTGAAGAGATTGAAGCTGTTATTGGCAGGCTGGAGAGATAATCGATTAACGAACTAACCGAGGAGAACCATGAGGGTAGCAATCGGCTGTGATCACGGTGGCTTGGATGTAAAGAACGAGGCGGCGGAGTGGTGCCGTCAGCGGGGCTACGAGGTTCTCGACCTGGGAACCAACTCCACCGATTCGGTGGACTATCCGGACTACGCCCGCGCGGTGGCAGAAGCGGTGAGCGAGGGGCGTGCCGACCGGGGCATCCTCGTCTGCACCAACGGCGTTGGAATGTGCATGGCGGCGAACAAGGTGAAGGGCATCCGAGCCGCGCTGATTCGGATTGCCGATAACGCCGTTCGCTCCCGCGCCCATAACGATGCCAATGTCCTCTGCCTGGCGGGACAGGTTGATTCCTCACCAGAGCTACCCGCCCTGCTGGCAGCCTGGTTCGACACGCCCTTTGAGGGTGGTCGCCACCAGCGTCGCGTTGACAGGATGATGGCAATCGAAGAGGGCGGACAGAGCAGCTAATGTTACGGCAGCCTCCCAGCTTCGCTGATAGTGTACACAAAGGAGAGCATTCTCGCCTGTCCTGGGGGGTAAAGCTGGGGCTGGTGGTGGGGCTTTTCGCTATCCTGCTGACGATGCTGGGGGCGACGGAGTATCTGGAGCTGCTGGGGCGGGATTTTCTCTTTCAGCTCCGTGGGACCAGGTCTGCCGACGAGCGGGTCGTATTGGTGGTTATTGATCAGGCTTCTCTGGACGCGCTGGGTCGCTATCCCTGGGATCGAAGCCTGCTTGCCGAGGTGGTGGAGCGGATACACGCTGCCGGAGCGGAGTGCCTGGCTCTCGATCTCGCTCTTCAGGAGCCGGGAGAACTGGCGGCTGATGAACGGCTGGCGGCGGCAATCGGGCTTGGCAAGACCATCCTGCCGACCTACCTGCACCGCTCCGCTGGTCAGCCGCTGGACTGGGAGACCCCGGCAAGCCCCTTCCGGCGACAGGCCTTTGGGCTGGGTCATGTTTCGCTGACTCCGGATATCGATGGCATCTTCCGCTACCTCTACCAACTGCGGAACTACGGCGGTGTCTCCCACCACGCCTTCTCCGTCGTGACGACGGCAGCCTTTCGCGGGGAGCGACTGCCCGCCGAGACTGGAACTATTTCCACCGGAACCATCTCCGGGGAGATCACCCAGTCGGAGCGGTTGCTGATCAACTATCGTGGCGCGGCGGGAACCTTCCCGACCCTCAGTGTCCTTGAGGTTCTGCGCTCGACCGTGGAGGAGCTGCGTGGTCGTCTCGCAGGCAAGCTGGTCTTCCTCGGTGCGGCAGCGGAGGGACTCTACGACTCCGTCTTCACTCCGCTCTCGCCGCGCAGTCCGATGCCCGCCGTGGAGGTTCACGCCAATGCCGCTGCCACAATGCTCGCCGATGACGAGCCACTCACCC
>JAIOSI010000221.1 GCA_021107695.1 bacterium | reverse complement strand
CATAGTCCTTGTTTTTGAGGACGATGTCGTCGAAGGCTTGCAGGGCGAACTGGGCGAAGCCCACCGACTCCTTAGCCACGGTAAGGAACTTCTGCCGCTCATCTTCATCAATTCCCCGCGAGACACCACCGGGGAGACCAAAGACCGGGTGGATTACCTTGCCGCCGATGGTCTCGATGATGTTGCGGGTTTCACGGCGAATTTTGATCAGCTTTCCGGCGATGTCCAGCCCGACCTTGGCGATCACGCCGAGGATATTGCGCTCGGCGGCGGGAGCGTCGGGACCGACGATGAAGTCGGGACCTCCGAGGAAGAAGAAGTGCAGGTTGTGGTCCTCGAACATGAAGGCGTTATAGACCAGTTCGCGCAGGAGCTTCGCCGTGCGGGGAGGTTCGACCTTCCAGAGGTCGTCAAGTGCCTTCGTTGACGCCATGTGATGAGCCGTGGGACAGACTCCGCAGATGCGCGCGGTGATGCGGGGCATCTCCTCGGAGGGTCGTCCCAGACAGAAGGTCTCAAAGCCACGGATTTCCGGCACCTGAAAGAAGGCCCGTTCCACGTCGCCCTGGTCGTCGAGGAATATCTCGATCTTGCCGTGGCCTTCCAGACGAGTGATCGGGTTGATGGTAATCTGCTTTCCCATTGGCCCTCCTTATTTCCCCTTAAGGGTTCGTTTGAGGATTGAGCTGGGTACGCTAAAGCGGTAAAGGGTTCCCGCCGGGTCAACGAACCCTTTGGCAAAGAGATCGGCTTCGTCTTTATTCTCGGCAGCTCCGGCGGAGGCGATGGCGGAGAGCAGCTTGGTTCCCTGATCCCGCGCCCCCGGTGGTGGACCGAAGCAGCCTCGGCAGGGCATGTTTCCGTGGATACAACGCTCACCGCAGCCGGAGCGGGTGGCAGGACCCATACAGACGAAGCCCTGAGCCAGATAGCACTCGTCGGGTTTGGGCTGGCTGGTGGCGACCCGCTTGAACTCGGTAATCACCAACTCGTCGGGCTTGCTCTCGTTTAGTGGGCAGGACTCGCAGAGGGTTTTCTCCGGCGAGATGACCGACCCCTTGGGGGGCAGCTCTCCGGCGAGGATCGCCTGCACCGCCGTCATTATCAGCTCCGGCGGAGGAGCGCAGCCGGGCAGGTAGTAGTCAACCTCAATCACCTCGTCAAGGCGTTTCACCGTATTCCAGGGTGTGGGAAGCTCCAGCTCGTAGCCGTCCACGACGGGTCGGGGCAGGGGGCGGGTGCCGTCGGGGTTGTCGATAGTGGGCGCGCGGTCGTACTTGTTCGCCATGATCTCTTCAATGGTGGTCAGGTTAGCCAGACCGGGAATCCCGCCCAGATGGGAACAGGAACCGAAGGCGACGACGAGACCACTCTTCCTGCGTAGCAGCTGAACCCACTCCTCCTGCTCGCTGAGGCGGACTGCCCCGTTGATGAAGCTGACGGCTATCTCCCCATCCGCCATCGCCTCTACATCCTTTAGCTTGAAGTCCAGAGCTACCGGCCAGAGGACGATGTCCACCGCCTCGACCACCTTGAGGATGTCCTCGGCGAGGTCAACCACGGCCTCTTCGCAGCCGCCGCAGGAGGCGCACCAGTAAAAAGCTACCTTTGGTTTAGCCATCTCCGCCTCCTTTTACACCGCCGGGGCGGTTTCCTTTAAGTTAAGCTCATCGGTCGCCTTTGTCTCCCCGGCGAAGTTCAGTGGTCCCAGACGGCGCAGGGTTTCGGTGAAGGTTACCACGTCAGCGGCGAACTTCCTTCCCTCCGACGCCGAGACCCAGGTCAGCATCAGTCGCTCCGGCGAGATGCCGAACTGCTCCAGCAGATTCTTCAGCATCGGCACCCGGCGCATGGCGCGGTAATTACCCACATCGTAGTGGCAGTCTCCGGGATGACAACCGGCGATCATCACCCCGTCGGCTCCCTCGGCGAAGGCCTGCACAACGAAGGTGGGGTCAACCCGCCCGGAGCACATCACCCGGATCGGGGTCATGTTGGGCGGATACTGGATGCGGCTCGTGCCTGCCAGGTCGGCTCCCGTGTAGGAACACCAGCGGCAGAGGAAGCCCACAATCCTCGGTTCAAATTGGTCAGTTGCCATGATTGACTCCCGGCTTTCTCCTTCCCCCCACTGGGGGGGAAGGCTGGGAAGGGGGGCTATCGGTGTTACTGACGATTCGAGGAAATTATCAAATGTCAGAGATATTCGCTCCCCACCGCAGGTATGTTATTCGTTGAGAATGACCCCTCAGCATTCGGCTCAGGACAGGTTGCCTGTAATCTCGGCGAAGATCTGATCATCCTCGAAGCCCTGCTGAGTCGCCGCCCCGGAGGGACAGCCAGCCACGCAGGTTCCACAGCCCTTGCAGAGTTCTTCGACTATTTTGGAAATCTTCTTCTCGGTGTCGAACTCGATGGCGTCGTAGGGGCAGTTCTGGAGGCAGAGCTTGCAACCACTACAGACCTCGTCGTCGATGCTGGAGGTTATCGGCTCCAGTACCACCTTGCCCCTGTCCACCAGTACCAAAGCACCCGCCGCCGCCGCTGCTCCCTGAGCAACGGAGTCGGGGATGTCTTTGGCACCCTGACAGGCTCCGGCGAGGAAGATGCCGTCGGTGGCGGTATCTACCGGTGCCAGCTTGGGGTGTTTTTCGAGGAAGAAGTCGCCCTGCATACAGGAGAGATGCAGCCGCCTCGCCAGTTCATCGGCATCGGCTCGCGGTTTAAGACCACCGGAGAGGATTACCATGTCCACGGGAACCCGGCGATTCATCCCCAGCAGGGTATCTTCACCAATTACGATCAGCTTGCCCTCCTCTTCGGGTAACTCGGCGACGTTAGTAACCTCAGCCGCCTTGCCCCGGATGAAGTGAACGCCCTCGTTGAGGAGCCGCTTGTAGAACTCCTCGTAGCCTTTGCCGAAGGCACGCATATCGATGTAGAAGTTATAGACCTCGGCTCCGGTGTGATCGAGTACCAGGTGAGCGAACTTCAGCGAGTACATGCAGCAGACCCGTGAGCAGTGTTCGAGGTGGTTCTCGTCACGGCTGCCGACACAGTGGAGGATTGCCACCGCCTCCGGCGCGCGCCCGTCTTTGGTGATGATCTTACCCTCGGTGGGACCGCTGGCGTGGCACATCCGCTCGAACTCCAGGGAGCTGAGGACGTTATCGTAGCGTCCGTAGCCGTAGCGCGGCATCTCCCGACTGTCGAAGAGTTCAAAGCCGGTGGCGACGATGATCGCCCCAACGTCTATCTCGCTAACCTCATCCTGCATGAGGTGGTCGATGGCCCCCTTGTCGCAGGCATCCACGCAGACCCGACAGTCCGAGCAGCCGGCGCAGACCAGACAGCGTTTTGCCTCCGCCACCGCCTGCTCTTCGGTGAAGGCCAGCTCGACCTCTTTCAGGGTAATCCCAGCATCGGGATTGAGAGGAATCTCCTCGCGCTTCACCGTGGGTAGCCCCGGCTGGCGGACGTTGTCCATCTTGGGCAGGTCGGTGGGTCGGTGATATTCGCGGCGCATGTAGTCCATGTCGCCGTCGGTGAGGAAGATGTCCACGGCGGTTGCCGCCTGACGACCGGATGCCATCGCCTCGACCACGGTGCTGGGCCCGGTTACGGCATCGCCGCAGGCAAAGACCCCGGCGTGGCCGGTCTCGCAGGTGTGGGGGTCGGCCTTCAGCGTCGCCCATTTGGTCAGGTCGAAGTCCTCGTCTTTAACCAGGAAGTCCAGATCGGGGAGCTGGCTGATCGCCAGGATGCACTGGTCAGTCTCGACCTCGATAAACTCGCCCTCGATGGGTACCGGGCGGCGGCGACCGCTCTCGTCGGGTTCGCCCAGGCGCATCTTCTGGCACCTGACCTTAGTGAGCTGCCCGTCCACTCCGTCCATCATCTCCACTGGGTTGACCAGGAAGTGCATCTTAACGCCTTCGTGCTCGGCGGCGATAATCTCGGCACCGATGGCGGGCATCTCGTCCCGGGTGCGGCGGTAGATGATCGTTACCTCTTCGGCACCGTAGCGCAATGCCGTGCGGGCGGAGTCGATGGCGGCGTTGCCACCGCCGACCACGCTCACCCGCTTGCCGGTCTCCACCTCGTCCCTCAGGTTGGCATTGCGGAGGTACTCCAGACAGTTGACGACCCCGGGCAACTCCTCGCCCTCGATCCCCAGTGCCTTGCCCTTGGTGGTACCCAGAGCCAGAATAGTTGCGTCGTAGCCCTTGCTCTCAAGATCATCCAGTGTTACGCCTACATCGCCCAGCGGGCTGTTGAGCTTCAATTCAACGCCATGGTCGAGGATCCAGTTGATCTCCCGATCCAGCACATCACGAGGCAGGCGGAAGGCGGGGATTCCGGTACGCATCAAGCCACCCGGTTTGTCGTACTTCTCGAAGATGGTTACGCCATAGCCCTTGCGCGCCAGGTCGTAGGCAGCGGTTAGTCCGGCGGGGCCGGAACCGATCACGGCAACCTTCTTGCCGTTGGGCTTGGTCTTGAAAGGCTCCGGGGCAAGCCCCTGCTCATCCTCCCAGTCGGCAACGAAGCGCTTGAGAGCGCAGATGGCAACCGGTTCATCGTGGAAGCCGCGCTGGCATTCGCTCTCGCAGGGGTGGTGGCAGACTCGCCCCAGGGTCGCCGGGAAGGGGTTGACATCGCGAATCACCTTGAGGGCATTGGCGTAGTCCCCGTGGGCGATCAGGTTGACGTAGCCCTGGGTGCGGGTGTGGATGGGGCAGGTGTCCTCGCACATCGGCACGCCGCGTTTTTCAATGGAATACCAGTTGGGTACCGCCTGGGGGAAGGCGCGATAGACCGCCCGCCGCTGGTTCATCCCCTGCTCAAACTCCGAGGGATGCTCGCAGGGGCAGACCTCGACGCATTCGCCGCAGCCGGTGCAGTCGGCGGTGATGTAGCGGGCGTGCTGGCGCACCTGAACCTTGAAGTTGCCCACATAGCCGGAGAGAGCTTCGACCTCGGAGAGGGTCATCAGTTTGATGTTGGGGTGCTGACCGACCTGAACCATCTTGGGGGTCAGGATGCAGGCGGCGCAGTCCAGGGTGGGGAAGGTCTTGTCGAACATCGCCATATGACCGCCGATGTAAGGCTCCTTCTCGACGAGATAAACCTGTTTTCCCGACTCGGCTACCTCAGTGCCGCTTCTATTCCGGCGATTCCCGCCCCGACAACCATCACATCGGGATGGACCGGAACCTCTTTCTCGAAGAGTTCACGATGCTGACTCACTCGCATCACCGCGCCGTGGACGAGGCGCATCGCCTTCTCCGTGGCGGCCCGTTTATCCGAGTGAACCCAGGAACACTGCTCGCGGATGTTGGACATCTGGAAGACGTAGGGGTTCATCCCCGCCCCCCAGACCGCGACCCGGACGGTAACCTCGTGCATCAGCGGCGAACAGGAGGCGACGACGACCCGGGTCAGGTCGTGTTCCTTAATGTCCTCCTGGATCATATCCTGCCCCGGCTCCGAACACATGTACTTGTATTCCTTCGCCAGAGCCACGCCGGGCAGCCCGGCGGCATATTTTGCCACCGCTTCCACATCCACGGTGTGGGAGATATTAGTTCCGCAGTGACAGACGTAAACCCCGATTCGCTCTGTACCGTTCATCTTCGCCACCTTTGGTTTACCTGCCCTCAAAACGAGATTTTACAATCATTGCTTTAGTCGCATGGCTCTTCTGGTAGGGGCGAACCTTGTGTTCGCCAGTCGCCCAAAGACCTGCTCGCTTAAAAATCCAACTCGTTGACGGGTTTTTGGTCAGTCGAGGTAAAGACCTTCGGCGAATGACACAGTGGGCAGGTCATCCACTCCACGCCGCTGACATTGATCTTCGGCACAACCTCATCATAGTAGCGCATACAGCGCAGACAGAAGTATTTGCCCTTTGCCGGGTCCAGTTTGTGCTTGAGTTCCAGCATCGTTCTCTCCTTGGCGGGAAAATAATCGGGTTCTGTTGGTGGCTCAACTTAGTAGTGCCGGAACCGCCGTCAGGCTATCCTTGAGCAGCAGCTCTTTCTCTGTCAGCCCAAAGGCATTCCCCATCAGCTGGGTGAAGTAAAGCACCGGAATGGAGAGCTTTTTACCCATCTGGCGGCTGACCTTCTTCTGGTACGCCTCCAAAGTGAGCTGACAGAGCGGGCAGGCGGTAATAATACAGTCCGCTCCGCCGGAGATTGCCGAATCGAGAATCTTTCCGGTGAGGCTGGCACCGACCTCCGGGCTGGTGGTCATCGAGGTTCCGCCGCAGCACTTCGCCCGATAGGGGAAGGGAGTCGGTTCGCCACCGAGCCAGCGCGCCAGGAAGTCCATGCTCACAGGGAACTCCGGATCGTCAATCTCGCCGTAGGGACGACTGAGCTGACAGCCGTAATAGGCGGCGACCTTCAAGCCTTCCAGGGGGCGGGTAACCGCCTCCTCTATCCTCTCGCGTCCGATGTCGTTGACCAGCACATCGAGGAAGTGGCGTACCTTTACACCGCCATGATAGGAGAGATCGGCGGCCTCCAGAGCATGGTCAATCCGCTCCCGAACCCGGGGCTTGCCGGCAAGAATCTTGTTGGTCTTGTGCAGCACCAGATAGCAGCCGCTGCAGACCGTTACCAGCTCATCGCTGGTCTTTTCTGCCAGAGCCAGATTACGAGCCGAGAGTGCCAAAGCCTTGTTGTCATCAATAGACAGGTAGGCGGAGGCACCGCAGCAGTTCCAGTCGTCCAGCTCCCGCAACTCTACCCCCAGTGCCGCTGCCACGGAGCGGGAGGATACATCGTAGGCGCGGTTGGCTTTTGTCTGCGAACAGCCGGGAAAATAAGCGTAGCTTTTCATGGTTTTCTCCTCGATCGTTTTCTTCTCAATCAAAATCAGGCTGAAAGAAACCTATTTCTGACCCACAGATGCCCCCTGGCATAACTCGACAAACGTAGCTGTTTTCTCGTTTGTGAGGCTATCGCTTGATTCTATAATTGCCAACCAAGCCGGACGCTACGCTACGAAGGCACCTATGCAGAAATTTCTTCCAGTGCCTCCAGCATTTTGCGCAGCCCCTTTACATCCTTTATCTTCTCCGAACCCAGGCTGAGTCGCCCCTTGCCGAGCATCTTCATGGCGAAGCCGAGATTGCCCAGTGCCGCGAAGGGATTGGTGCTGAAGTAGTATTTCATCATCAAGCCGAACTCTGCGGAACGCCCACCCTTGCTAACGATTTTACAGAAGGCCTTAGAGAGTTTGGCACCCCGGGTTCCACGAGGCATCAGGTTGTGCTTTATCCCCTGATTCTTCAGCAGGTACATCACGTCGGTGATGGGAATGCTCGCCGGACAGCGCACAGTGCAGGAATAGCAGGAGACGCAGTACCAGTCCGTGTTTGAACCGAGAACCCGGTCGAGCATCTCCGCTCGAACAGCGGCGAAGATCTGCCGGGGACTCCAGTCCATGACCTCAGAGGTCGGGCAGGAGGCGGTACAGGTCCCGCACTGGAGGCACTGGTTAACCTTCTCGCCGTCGGGATGGTCATAAATCCCGTCGAGGAACTCCCGGGTCAGCTCTTTGGTTGAGATAGTTGCCATAATATCTCCCTTAATTGCGGTGCAATGGGTGGCATCTTACCTTCGTGGCTGAGTACGTTCAGCCCAGTTACTTACCAGTTTCTTAAGTTGGTGAAATTTTTCTCAATCTCAGGCCACCACAACCGATCAACGAATCTAAAATGGCGGGTTTGGTCAGATCGGGTACTGTCAGGCAGAGGAGAAACTGTATTTGCGGATTCTCGTAATCGAAGCGACCGATGAGACAATTCACAATATCGAATATGCTGAGAATTATTTCACGAACTTATCCGCACCAGCCCCGACTTGTAATCCTAAGCACATCAAGCGATAGCGTTCAGAAGAACCTCGGTACATCTGTAGTGCTGCTCCTGTACTCACCCTGAGCAGAAGGTATAACGACTGCATTGTGTTGTCAAGGGAGAATTAGTCTCAATTCACTGCGGAATTACCGAGTATTTCCATTGGTTGTGAATCGATTTCCATTCACCGAAGGTTCTCTTTATCAAAGCTGAATAACAAGCCTGCGTAATCTCAATTGAGATGCTATCTCTTGGTTTCCTGTCTTGACTTATCCTCGGCGTTTGGATACCTTACACTTCTTCAAACTTTGTTGTGAAAAACAGTGGTATATCACAGGTTACGCATACATTTTTGTTCTTGAAAGCAAGTCTGTCAGAGGCGACTTGAAAGTTCCGTTACCAACACCGAAAGGAAGATCGCATGAAGTCTCTTCGCATGGCCAAGCGACACCTTCCCAAATTCCTGGAGAGTCTGGGAAAATGGGGCAAGGTGTATGTGCCGGTCAAGCTGGGTAAAAACTCCTACCGTTGGGAAGAGTTCGATGGCGAGGTTGATAACATTGCCCTGGACGCTCTTCGCACGGTTATCCCGGCAAAGAAGTTCTTCTACAAACCGCGCGAGGTGATGTTCGAGTACGACAAGACCAACGGTTACACTCAAGCCTGCGCCGAATGTGAGGAGGACGTGATCCTTTTCGGAATCCACTCCTGCGGGATCCATTCATTAGAGACCCTCGACAACATCTTCGCCGGAAAGTACGTGGATAACTACTACTTCACCCGGCGCAAGAACATTACTATCGTTGGCACCAGTTGTATGCCCGACAAGCATTGCTTCTGCAAGTCGATGGGTGCCGATACCGTTGATGAGGGTTATGACATCTTTTTAACCGATCTGGGGGACGACTTCCTGATCGGTGTCGGCTCTTCCAAGGGCGACGACATCGTCAACGACAATCCCGATATCTACGAGGAAGTTGACGAAAGCACCACGAAGCGGTACCTGGAGTTCCGCAACAAGCGTGATGAGTCCTTCGAGCTGGTACTCGACACCAGCGACCTGCCGACCATCCTCGACTTCCAGTACGATAACCCGCTCTGGGACGAGTTGGGCGAGCGTTGTCTTGCCTGCGGTTCCTGCTCGATGGTCTGTCCCACCTGCTACTGCTACAACGTGGATGACACCATCAACCTGGACAGCGAAACCGGCGAACGCTGGCGCGAATGGGACTGCTGTCTCTTCCGCGACCATGCCCTTGTCGCTGGCGGACACAACTTCCGCGAAAACCAAGGTGGACGACTCAAGCATCGTTATCTTCACAAACAGCAAGCCTATCTGGGTGATTTCGGTCGCACCGCCTGTGTCGGTTGCGGTCGCTGCATCGTTGCCTGTCCGGCAAACATCGACTATGTCGAGTGCCTCAAGGCGATGAGAGGGGAGATGACCAGTGCTTAGCAAACAGACAGTCAAGCTCGATCCGGCGAACAATCCTTACAAGCCTCGACTTGCCCGGATCGTCTCCATCAAGCCCCAGGCTCCCGACCACAAGCTGTTCCAGCTTCGCTTTGAAGATCGGGATTACGCCGAGAGCTTCTGCACCCGCCCTGGTCAGTTTGCCGAGCTTTCGATCATCGGCGTTGGCGAGTGTCCGATCTCCATCTCCAGCCCTCCTACCCGGAAGGGTATCGTAGAGATGTGCGTCCGCCGGACCGGTCGGGTTACCAACGCTCTCTTCGATCTGCCCACCAACTCGATGGTCGGCCTGCGCGGTCCCTACGGCAACGGCTATCCCGTCGAAGATATGGAAGGCAACGACCTGCTGATGATCGCCGGCGGTCTGGGCATGGCTCCCCTGCGCAGCCTGCTCTGGTATGCCCTCGATAACCGCGCCCGCTTCAACCGGGTCATCCTGCTCTACGGAACCCGCAGCCCCGAAGACCTCCTCTTCCGTGAGGAGTTCGACGATCTGATCACCCGGGCAGACCTGGAGTGCCACGTTACCGTGGATAAAGACCCCACCGGTAATTGGCCCTACAACGTCGGCGTGGTAACCAGTCTCTTCGACAAGGTTGATAACCTCAACCCCGACACCACCTACGCTGCCATCTGTGGTCCTCCGGTGGTTTACAAGTTCGTCATCGACCAGCTGCTGAAGCTGAACTTCTCCAAGGGTCGCATTTTGATGAGCCTGGAGCGGATGATGAAGTGTGGTATCGGCAAGTGCCTCCACTGTAGCATCGGTCACAAGTACACCTGTCTCGACGGACCGATCTTCACCTACTGGGATGCCATTAACCTCCGCGAGAGCATCTAAAAACCCGGCTGAACGACTAAGTCGTTCGCGACAAACACATAGGAGAGCAAAACATGGCCAAGCCATCGATTGGGGTTTACGGCCTGACCGGTTGTGCCGGGTGTCAGCTCAACATCATCAACTGTGAAGATGAGCTGCTCGACATTGCCGCCGCCGTGGACATCAAGAGCTTTATCATGGCTCAGACGGGCAACGTGGAATGTGAAATCGACATTGCCTTCGTCGAGGGAGCTGTGAGTAACGAGAAACAGAAGAAGCAACTGCTCGACATCCGGGAACGCGCCGGACTGCTGGTCGCTATCGGAACCTGCGCCTCCTGGGGCGGAGTCGAGGCGATGATCAACGACGTCCCCCGCGAGGTCGCCAAGAAGGATGTTTATGGCGACACGATGAAAGACAATCCCTTCTACGACTGCTTCAACCCGATGCCGCTGAAGGATGTTGTTAAGGTGGACTTCCAGATCGTCGGCTGTCCCATCGAGCGTCCCCAGTTCATTCAGGCGGTGGCTTCGTTGCTCAACGGCAACCTGCCGCTGCTGCCGACCTACGCCCTCTGCACCGAGTGCAAGTTCAAAGAGAACGAATGCCTGCTGATCGAGCAGGACAAGTTCTGCCTCGGTCCGGTTACCAAGGCCGGTTGTGGTGCCCGCTGTCCGAGCAACAACATCCCCTGCGAGGGTTGTCGTGGTCCGGTCTTCGAGGCGAACTACGCCTCCGAGGTCGAGATCATGCTGGAGAAGGGCTACACAAAAGAGTACATCGCCCAGCAGATGAGTACCTTTGCTGGAACGATTTCGGCGGAAGATCTGGGCGCGCGCAAGCTGGTCAAAACCGATATTCCTTAAGCAGCCGGAGATAAACATGGCAAATCGAAAGATCACCGTTGACCATCTCTGCCGCGTCGAGGGACATGGTGGAGTAACCGTCGAGCTAAAAGACGGCAAGGTTGACAAGGTACAGATGGACATCTACGAGGCGATGCGTTACTTCGAGCATTTCCTCAAGAGAGTCCCCTACGATCAGACCGCCAGCATTGCCTGTCGCATCTGTGCGATCTGTTCGGCGGTGCATAACATCGTTTCCAACCAGGCTACCGAGGATGCCTTCGGGGTCAAGTGTTCCGACCAGACCAACCTCCTCCGGCGGCTCTACGTTGCCGGTGGAAACATCGAGTCTCACGCCCTCCACGTCTATCTGCTGGCACTGCCCGACCTGATGGAGCCGCGCTACCATTCCGCTCTCCACATGGCGCAGGACCTGCCCGACGTGGCGAAGATTGCCCTGGACATCAAGAAGTGTGGTAACGAGATTCAGGACATCGTCGGTGGACGAGAGATCCATGCTTGCAACACCAAGCTCGGCGGCTTCGGACGGATTCCGAAGAAAGACGAGCTGAAGTTCCTGCGTGATCGTCTGGAGAAAACCCTCGAGAACGCCGCCGCGACGGTTCCCATTGTCAAGGGACTGGGCATCCCGGCTTACCTCAAGTCAGAAAACACCTACGTCGGTCTGGTTCCTTACGGCGACAAGTTCGGTTACATGGGCGATAAAATCGCCGTTAGCGACGGTACCGTGGTGGATGTTCACGACTACCTGAACGTTACCAACGAGTACGTGGTGCCGTACTGCCACGCCAAGTACTCGGCGTGGAAAGACAAACCGTTCATGGTCGGTGCCATTGCCCGGGTCCACCTCTTCTTCGACAAGCTCCACCCGACCGCCAAGGCGGTCGCTGCGGACATCGGCTACAAGCCGCCGATCCACAACTCGCTCTTCAACTCCGTTGCTCAGGTGGTGGAGCTGGTGGATGCCATCGCCGATTCCATCGACGTAATCGACGCTGTCCTTGCCGAGTACGACGGCAGTCCGAAGGATCCCGTTGTCAAGCCGAAGGCTGGTAAAGGTACCGCCGGTATCGAAGCTCCGCGCGGAACCCTCTACCACTCCTACGAGTACGATGCCGACGGCAACTGCGTTGGTGCCGACATCATCACCCCGACCTGTCAGAACTATGGCAACATGGAGAAAGACATTCGGGAAATGGTGGATAACAATCCGGGCTTCAGCGACGAAGACATCCACTTCCACTCCGAGATCATCGTCCGCGCCTACGACCCCTGCATCTCCTGCTCCGTCCATGTTATCAACCTGGACAAGCAGTAGAAACAGGCTAGTAAAGTAAGTCGTAAACCAAGCGGGGTCGAGAGACTCCGCTTTTTCTTTTCCCATCTCAATTGATGTTACTCCGCTGGACAATCCAGCCGCAGGATAATAGAATAAGGACGGTTCGTGGCTTCTGTGAACTACGCATGCGATGACTGTTAACATCAACTCAGGAGATGAAGATGAAAAAAACCAGCAACGGTCTCATGGTTCTGGGCATTTTGCTGATGCTGACCCTGTTCCTGCCCGCCTGCTTCGAGAGCGCGACCGAGGCGGCTCCGTCAAGCGGCAGCTATGACGAGGGCTTCACCAACGGCTACAAAGAAGGCTATAACGAAGGCTACACCGATGGCTTTATCGCCGGGCAGAACGCTGGCGGCAGCGGCGGTTCCGGGGGAAGCTCCGGCGGTGGCACGGAAGAAGAGTTCGACGGCTTCACCGAGGGTGGCGGCGGCTACTCCGGCGGTGGTGGTGGCGAAAGCGACGATCATTACGACGGTCTGGCTGGCGAAGACTCCTCCGCCGTCGTCGATGATTTTGTCAAATACTTCAAGGCCGATAACGAATCCGCCGCCCGGGGTCTGGTTGCCTCTGGCTCCCCGGCAAGCCGGGACATCGATGACCAGTGGAACGAGATGAAGAGCGGCAACTGGAGTGGCTGGAGCGCGACCCGCTATCGCCATGTCGCCGACGATGGTCTGGCGCGGGTTACCCTCAGTGCCAAGGTCTCCTCCTTCCTCGGCTCCCGCAAGGTCAACATCTTTGTCGATCTGAAGGATGTCGGCGGCGAGTGGATGATCTACGAGATCAAGTACAGCGCGTACTAGACGATAAGCTCAACCAGCTCTGCCGGTACGAATACTCTAAGAGAAAGCCCCCAACCGGGGGCTTTTTAGTAATCGATTCCACAGCTAAGGCATCCCAATATCAAGGACCGTGCCAGCCTTCGCATCCAGAGTAACGGTACAAAGCCGTTCATAATCGTCGTTTTTTAGATAAACGAATGCCATGTCTTGATACAGCATTGTATAACACGAAACCCCGTAGCTAATATCGTCGAACTTACCAAACAGCTGATGATAAATATAAGAAGCGGTGGTGATCCAGGAGCGGATCTCCCGGGAGGTGTAAGCGGAATCAAGGGGACCTTCGGGTCGATTATCATAGCTGCGTTCCTCAAGAAAGAAATCCCCATCAGGATGAATACGCATTCGAAGGTACTCAAGCCCCCCGTTTTCAAAATAAATCGTCCAGACCGGAAAGAGCATCTCAGGATCGAAGAAGCCCTCTCTGTCCAGATTCTCCACATAGAAATCAGAAACATAATAGTCCGTGCCGTAGCCAGAATCCTCCAGCACCTGATAAGCAAACTCTAAAGTCCAGTCCCAGTCGCCGGTGGTACGCTGCTCTACACCGATCATGCTTACGCAACTGGTCAGCAGAAGAGCCGTGCCAATAACAGCAATGATTAAAACTCTTCGCATATTCACTCTCCATGATTTTTACATAAACTTGGAATCTGTACTTTCATCTGACCAAGAGGCTGCTATTAATAACGTGTAAAATCAATTTCCTCTACCTCACCTGTTATCGGATCCAGTCTGACGTAGCACACATCATCATAATTGTCATTGTACAGTGTAATGCTCACGCCATCAGCCTGATAGCCCGCATGACAGCGAACCTTATAACTAACATCATCCCTTCTTCCAGAAACAATTCTGTAAGCATTACGGGCTATTCCCAGCCAGCGTCGCAGGTCGGCATTGGTATAATCACTCCGAAGATGGTCATCGGGATAGTCATACTCACGATAGATAACCGCTGTATGATATTGAAACACGTAAACTTCGTACCGGGAAAACTCCTCGTCATCCAAATAGAACACCCAATAGGGAGCTTGCAACGCCTCATCAAGGTGACCAGAGAAGTCTACCCGCTGTGTTTCAAATCCGCTGAAGTGCAGCTCATACCCCGGATATTCGCTCTCAATCGCCTCCAGTGCCTTTGCCTTTGCCCAGGTGTAGCCGGTATCGCTGTTGTCATTGGGAGTGGCGGTTCCGCTGAACAGCTCACAACCAGTAAGCAGCAATCCAACGATTAACAGAAGGTAAACAGTATTTTTTAGCGAATGCTTCATCAAAATCTCCGGGGTAATTTCAACAAGACTGAGAGCGAAAAGTATAACTCATCAGGATAGAGCAATGCTACAGGGTTGAAGCGCGATCCGTCTATAATAATCGTGCTACGATTTTAGAATATCGTAGCACAATTTCGGTGTTTTCGTCCCGCAAAGCTACTTCTCGCGCTCGAACCTTGCTTCGTAGGTCTCGAAGAGCCGACCCCAGGGAGACTCGTCGAGCCAGTTGCGATAGACCTTCTCGCCCTTGCGCGGCCACCAGAACTTGTCGTGGTAGAAGTCGCTGGCGGCAACGAAGACAGCCACTAAAGGCGTATGGAAGAAGAGCTTCTGGATACCCCGCAACGGACCGAACCAGATGAAGTTACCCGCCGAGCTTGCCATGTTGTTGCCAACACTAAAGCCCCAGCTCTCCTTGTCTATATCAATATCCCCGACGATCTCGATCTCCTCAATCCGCCCCACGCCGAGTCCGCGCTCATGGGCAATACGGATATACTCGATGCTCATCGGCTCGAAGCCCATCATCTTTGCCGCCACGGCATCAATCGCCACCTGATCGCCGGAGGCGAGCATCATATCTTTCTGCACCGGAATCAGGGTGCGTGGACCGGGACCGTTACCGACACTGGTTCCGTCCATCACGGCGAAGAGACCGGGGTGAATCTCCTTTTGAATGGCAAGGAGGTCAACCAGGGTCTTATGAATCCAGGAGTGGGTGTAGTGCCGCTTCGTCGCCAGCAGACCGCCGAAGGCGTTCTTCATTGCCCCGGTGGTCGTGGTGTAGATGTGGCACTTTACCGTAGGCAGGTGAATGATGTTCTTGCCGTGGAAGTAGTCGGGCAGCTGGATGCCTTCGGGGAAGATGTGGTCCAGAACCAACATCTCCGCCTTTGGTTTGTAAGGTCGCCAGGTCATGTGATCGCCGCGAAAGTTAAACAGCAGCGGAATATCGTACTGCTCGTAGAGCGGGCGGTACTTGTTGTAAACATCGCCTTTCTCCGCTTTGGTAACCACGGTCTTGTTCTCCACGGCGACGAGGTCTTCCCGTCCCTCGCTTGCCCGCATCGCCCGGACGATTCCCTCCAGTTGCCAGGGTGTGGTGTTTGCCGAGGGCATGGGGAGGTGCCAGGAGATGTTGTCTTTAAGGATAGTAGTCTTGCCCGGCGGCAGATGCTCTTCAAAGTCGGCGAGCTTCATGGCACGGGCGGTGTCTTCAAGAACGGACTCCGGACGGGTCTTCACAACGGCAACCTTCGAGCGACTCATCGTTCCTCCACTGATATTTTGACTGTTAGACAAGGTTAGCACAGTGCTGCTTGTCGTGCCAACAGTAACGAGTGATCCACAACCTATGATAAATTTGCGGGTCGACCGGTTGGTCGACCCTTACAACATTAAGATTTATGATAATTATATAACCCGATAGTGTTAACGCAAGCTGTTTTAACCCGTTACGGAATTTATGGCGTTCCCTCACTCCGTAGATACCCTAGGACTCATTAATCCAGGCAAACAAAAAATAGACACTTATTTAAGAAATATCTTAACTACTTACGAAGATCGCTCTAGCAATTGTAGGCGAAGTTGTCCAACATCTCTTCAAACCACGGAATCAACCGCATCGCACCGATTTTCCGGGCAAGTGCCAGTCCTTCTTTCAGCACAGCATCCCGTTTGTCCGGTTGCCCCTGCTTGTGATAGTAGTCTGCCAGGGCACGGCAGGTGAGAGCTTCGTAGAAGGGCATCCGCAATTCAACGTATCCCTGACGAGTTTTCAGCAGTTCTTCGCCAGCTTTCTCCAGCTCCCCTGTTTCCACTAATAGCCGCCCGTGGATTAGCAGTACAAAGAGTGTACTGAGGGTTTTCCCCGACTCCGTTGACTGCCGCAATGCCTGCTCGGTCAGCTTGAATGCTTTTTCGATATTCCCCAGATCAAACTGGTGCCAGGCTCGTACAGCGAGGATACGCTGGAGATTTTCAACCTCTGCCTTTTTAGGTAGATATTCTTTAGCTCGTGCGAAATAGCGAGTGGCCGCATTCTGTTCTCTGCTAATGGTCAGGAACCATGCTACCTCGTGAAGCCGATGATGAACCCGACGATGCTCGCCAAGTTGCATCGCTATCTCAATTCCCTGATTACAGTTTGTTTGTCCATTTTCAACTCTTCCCCTGAGAAACTGAATTATTCCCAGATCGAAGAGCATTATTCCAATACCAGAACGATGTTCGATCTTGCGAAAGCTGGTCAGTACCTCCCTGCATATCTCTTCAGCCCTGGCATACTCTCCCCGACGGGTGAGTATCCCGGCGATATTGCTGTACGCCTGCCCGGCGTTGATGGTACTGCCCTGTCTTTGATACATCTCAAAGGCACTCTGGTAACTTTTCTGAGCAACGTCCAGATTGCCACGCCGTGAGTACAGGGTACCGAGGTTGTTAGTGGCGTTGGCCATGACCTCCCTGAGCTCTCGTTCTTTGGCGAATTCAATTGCTCGGAGATAGGCCTGTTCTGCTTCATCCAGTCGCCCCAGATTACGATTGGCAATCCCCAGAGTAATGAGCAGGGGAGCCTCATTGGCGGCATCACCAAAGCGTCGAAAGATGCTG
>JAIOSI010000265.1 GCA_021107695.1 bacterium | reverse complement strand
ACGTCAGCAATGTCTGAGCTGACTAAAGACGAACTACAGTCCGCCACGCGGACTCACGGTTTGGTCTTTTGGTGGTAATAGCAGAGGAGAAACGCCCGTTCCCATTTCGAACACGGAAGCAAAGTCCTCTTGCGCCGATGGTACTGCCTGGGGAACTGGGTGGGAGAGTAGGTCATTGCCAATTGACCAATTACTGAAGGGGGCTGACAAATTGTCGGCCCTTTTTTAATACCGCATGTTGAAGGGGGCATTTATTGCCCCCTTTTCTGTACCTTTCTATCAATTATTGAAGAGACCAGCACATGCTGGTCTCTTTTTTTATATCCCAAACGTGCAGGGACGCAGCGTGTCTTCGCCCTCGTTGTTTTTGACAAAGGGCGAAGACAAGCTTCGCCCCTACGCTACAGCGTCAAGATGTTCTGAGGATAACGAATCTCGCAAGATGTTGTAGGGGCGTATTGCAATACGCCCCTACGGTGGCGGTGGCGGGTATGACAAAGGGCGAAGACAAGCTTCGCCCCTACGTTTCAGATTCTGAAGAGATTCTCCTGCGCTGCTACATCCGCAGCTTCGCTCCGAACTCCTTCTCCAGGGCGGTGATTATCCCCTGCTGCACCGTCTCGATCTCCTCGTCGGTCAGGGTGCGCGTAGCCGAGCGATAGGTCAGCGCGTACGCCAGCGAGCGTTTGCCCCCGCCAACCTGCTTGCCCTCGTAGAGGTCGAAGATCTGTACATCCACCAGCAGCTCCCCGCCCCGCTCCCGGATCAGGTCAACGATCTCGGCGTGGGGCGTTTCTTTATCGAAGAGCATCGCAAGGTCACGGGTTGCCGGCGGATAGGCGGGCAGCTCGTGAAACTCCGGCTCGCCGACCAGTGCCAGCAGCGGCGCAAGCTCAATCTCCAGCCCCCAGGCAGGCTTATCCTCCAGGTCGTACTGGCTGAGGAGCTTTTCGTCGAAGCCGACCAGCCGCCCTAGCCGCTGCTCACCGCCGAGGATCGCCAGCTCGAAGTTCATTCCCGTTCCCGGCTCCGTCGGCTCCAGGCGGAGCGAGCGGATACGCAGGGCCTCCCCCAGCGCGGTGAAGATGCCCTTGAGGTCGTAGAAGTCCAGCGGGCGTTCCGCTTTGTGCCAGCTGTCGCCGGGTCGCTTGCCGACTAAGATAAGGCTGAGGAAGCGTCGCTCCAGCGGCGTCGGCTCGCCCTTCGAGAAGAGCGTTGCCACCTCGTAGAAGCACAGCTCCTCCGCCCCCTGTCGATTGTTGTATGAGGCAGCGTTGAGCAGCCCGATGAAGTCGCTGGGGCGCAGGTAGGGATGCCCCTTGTCCAGGGGATTGCGGACTGCCACCAGTTCCGTTTCCGCAAAGCCGAAGCCCGCCGCCTCCTCCGCCGAGACGAAGTCGGTCAGCAGTACCTCGTTCACTCCCGCCGTCGCCAGGGTCTGGTGAATCAGCCGCTCCGGATTGGGCTTGTTCAGGTTCGCCGCCCGCAGCAGGGGCATCTCCGCCGGAACCCGGTCGTAGCCCAGCACCTGTGCCAGCTCCTCGATCAGGTCAACCTCTCGATTGAGGTCGGGGCGGTGCGCCGGGGTGTACCAGCCGGTACTCCTTCGGTATCAACGAGTAACTCGCAGCCGAGAGCCTTCAGCACCCGTTTGCCCTCCTTCGGTTCAATCGCGAAGCCGAGGATGTCCTTCGCCCGCTGCCAGCGCAGGCTGACCTCCGGTGATTTGTACGGTTCCGGCTCGCAGTCGTAGAGGATCGGCTCGATCTAGCCCCCGGCGAGCTCGACGATCAGCTCCGCCGCGTAGCGGGCTGCCAGCGGTGCCAGGTTCTGCTCGGCTCCCCGGACGAAGAGCTGCTGCGACGACGAGGTCAGTCCCAGGGCGTTACTGGTTGCCCGGACGCTTGCCGGGTCGAACCAGGCACTCTCGATCAGGATGTCCACGGTCTCCGCAGAGACCCCGCTCTCCAAACCGCCCATCACTCCAGCCACGGCGACCGGCTTCTCCCCGTCGGCGATGACCATCATCTCTGGCTTCAGCTTGTATTCTACTTCGTCCAGGGCGAGGAGCTTCTCGCCGGGTTCTGCCTGGCGGACGATGATTCGCTCGCCCGCAAGTTTAGCTAAATCAAAGGTATGCAGCGGCTGACCCAGCCCGTGGAGGACGTAGTTGGTTACATCCACGACGTTGGAGATGGGGCGATGCCCGATGGATGCCAGGCGGCGCGCCAGCCAGGCTGGCGACGGTCCGACCTTCACTCCCCGGACGATGACGCCGACGTAGCGGCGGCAAAGCTCCGGGCAGTCGATCCGCACCCGTTCCTCGTCGTCGCGAACCTTCAGCTTCAGATCCGACTCCGGCGGGTGGAACTCCACCTGCTTCAGCGCGGCGAGCTGCCGCCCCAGCCCCAGCTGGCTCAGGGTGTCCGGGCGGTTCGGCGTGGTTTCGAAGTCGATCACCCGAGCGTTGTCCAGCTCGTACATTTCCCGCAGCGGCTGCCCGACGGTTCCTTCCTCCAGCAGCAGCAGCCCGGAGTGATCCGCCGAGAGTCCCAGCTCCTCTTCCGAGGCGAGCATTCCTTCGCTCTCCACGCCGAAGAGCTCCCGCTGCTCGACCCTGCCAAAGGGAAGCTCCGTCCCCGGCGGAACCCAGGGGATGAGCTTGCCGATTGCTTCCAGAGTGTTCGGCGCGCCGGCGACGACGGTTGCGGTGCCGGAGCCGTGATCAACCTCACAGCGGAAGAGATGGTCGCTGCCGGTAAGTGGTTCGGCTTTAAGCAGTTTAGCGACCAGCACCCTGTCGAGATGGGCGTAGGGGTCAGAGAGCCCCCCGGCAACGACGCAGGAGTGGGTCAGGGCTTCGGCGATCTCCTCGGCGGTGAGTTCCACTTTGCAGAAGTCGCGGAGCCAGGCGGTGTTGAGCTTCATAGTTGTTCCTTAAGCAATGTCGGTTGGATGGTCGAAAGAGTATGAGAGCGATGGTGTTATCGGTCTGTAGGGGCGAACCTTGTGTCCGCCCTCGTCAAATCCGCAGGGGCTTGATGTTTAGACAAGGGGCTTTAGCCCCTTGTGAAGCGGCGGTTTGTTGTTGGTCAGCAAGGGGTTGAAACCCCTTGTCTTAACAGCTTGCGGTTTTGTAGGGGTACGGCATGCCGTGCCCTGTTTCTCTATCCGGGCAGGCACGGGGGCCTGCCCCTACGTTGGCATAAGCAGGTCTGTAGGGGTGAACCTTGTGTTCGCCCTTGACGCAAACATCGTTTCTGCGGGCCGACCTAAAGGTAGGCCCCTACGTAAAACCTGAAGAATGTTAAGCGACCGGGGGGAGCGTTGCCGTTACCTACTGAAACTGCCTCAGGAAGCGGAGGTCGTTGTTGTAGAAGTTGCGGATGTCGGTGATGCCGTGGCGGACCATCGTCAGCCGCTCCGGACCGAAGCCGAAGGCGAAGCCGGTGTACTTCTCCGAGTCGATATTCATGTCGTCCAGCACCTGGGGGTCAACCATCCCCGCGCCGCCCAGCTCCAGCCAGCCGACGTTGGAGCAGACCCGGCAGCCCGCGCCATTGCAGGCAGGGCAGGTGGCTTCCATCTCCGCCGAAGGCTCGGTGAAGGGGAAGAAGTGCGGTCGCAGGCGGATATTCGTCTCTTTACCGAGGAGCCCACGGGCGAACTCTAGCAGCACGCCCTTGAGGTGGGCGAAGGAGATGCCCTCGTCAACCCAAAGTCCCTCAATCTGGTGGAAGACCGGGTAGTGGCGGGCATCGGCGGTGTCGTTGCGATAGCACCGCCCCGGGGCGATGATGCGAATCGGCGGCTTGGTATGCTCCATCGTGCGAATCTGCACGGTGCTGGTCTCCGTGCGCAGCAGCAGCGGGTAGTCGCGCAGGTAGAGGGTGTCCTTCTCGTCCCGCGCCGGGTGATCCGCCGGGGTGTTCAGGGCGTCGAAGTTGTGGTATTCGTCCTCTATCAGCGGCCCCTCTGCCACGGTGAAGCCGATGTCGGTGAATATCTCCACCAGCTCGTCGATGGTCTGGTTGACCGGATGACGGCGGGTGGTGCCGACCCGGCGACCGGGGAGTGTATAGTCGAACTCGACCTTCCGTTGATCTCCCGCGGAGAGCGCGGCGATCCGGGTGGTCAGCTCACGCTGGATGGCGTTCTTGACCTCGTTGGAGAGCTTGCCCGCCAGGGGGCGTTCCTCCGCCGAGAGCGTGCCAAGCTGGCGCAGGAGCTGGGTGAGCTGTCCCTTGCGCCCCAGGTACTCGACGCGGAGCAGCTCCAGGGATTCGGTGTCGGTGGCAGCGGCGATCTCTTTAATCGCCGTGGCGCGGATTTTTTCCAGTGTTTCGAGCATGGTAACCTCTGGTTAACGCATCGGTTAAAACAAATGTCTCTGTGGAAGAATCGTTTTTGCAGGGGCGGACCTATGTGTCCGCCCTTTGTGGAGAAAGGATTTTACGTCTGTCCGCCTTTACGGCAGCAGGATGTTGTCAATCAGCCGGGTGGTTCCCAGCCAGCCAGCCACGGCGACGACGGCTCCTGCCTCTTCGACTTTATCCAGAGATTCAAGATTTTCCGGATGGCGGACCTCGAAGTAGTCCAGCCGGCAGTGCGGCGCGAGGAGAGCCAGGTAGTCGGTTCCCGCCTTTGCCAGGGCGGTGGCGGAGCGTTCACCGCCTTCAAAGCGTTCCCGCACCCGGCGCAGGGCGGCGTTAAGCTCCTTCGCCTGCTGCCGCTCGTCGCTGCTCAGGAAGCGGTTCCGG
>JAIOSI010000165.1 GCA_021107695.1 bacterium | reverse complement strand
TCGGCGACCATCCTGCTCACCGCCCAACTGGCGGAGCTTCGTCACCAGATTAAAGATGCCATCACCACCTATACCACGGCTCTAGAGCTTGGCGGTTCGTCCGGGGCGATTGCAGAGATAAACTACTCTCTGACAAGGCTCTACCGCACCCTGGCAAACGAAACCAACGACCGCGACGAGCGAAAGCGACTCCTCGAACGAGCTGAATACTACAGCAAAGCGGGCAGCGGTTTGATTTCCAACTAGCTGACTCCCGGTCCGAGCTAAAGCACCCTTCTTCTAACCAACAACTTTACCACCCCGGTATCCCATGAAGCTAAAGCTATTAGTTCTGACTTCCGCCGCCCTCCTGCTGCTTACCGCCTGCGACAAGCAGAGCGATAGCCCCCTGGGTAACGACCTCGACAGCCGAGGCAACCAGCCGGTGCATACCCTGGTCATCGAGCCGGGGGCGAACTGGAGCGATACCGGTATCTACGGCTTCGGCAATACCGAGGGCAAGACCGTTCTCTCGGTGGGGCGGGTCGGCGATACCGTCGTGCGGAGCCTGATTGACTTTGACCTCGACGAGATGCCCGGCGCGATCACGGCGGAGACCCTCTACCGCGCCCGGGTGGAGTATCACTACACTCGCGCGTACAGCGTCGCCAACTGGCGTTCCTTCTCTCGCGGAGAGCTGGAGGTCAGCGTGCATCGCCTGACCAGCGACTGGGAGGCGGAGTACACCACCTGGCTCGACCGCAAAGAGGATGACGGTTGGGGCGCACAGGGCGGGGAGTTCGCCGATGCCCAGAGTGCCTTCCTTCTTGATGAGATTGACAATGGGATCGTTGAAACCCGCACCTTCGATGTTACCGAGCTGATGGCGGACTGGCTCGACGACCCCGCCGCCGAGTTCGGACTGCTGCTCAAGGCCGCCGATGAAACCAACGCCGATGTTATCAAGGAGTTCTACTCCGACGATCTCGCCAACAGTGAGATGCACCCGCACCTGCACATCATCTACGAAGGCGGCGACGGCGAGAAGTACGCCTGGATTACCGAGGCGGAAGAGGACGTAACCATCGCTCGGAACCTCTCCGACGGCGGCGGCAACGCCGACTACGGCTCCGACGAGCTGCTGCCCCTCTCCGCGAGCTTTGGAACCGGCGGCTGGTTGCTCTTCGACTTCGCCCTCGATCTCCTGCCGGAAAACGCCACCATCAACCTGGCGCAGCTGGAGCTTTACGCCAGCTTCCCCGGACGCAGCTACGACGGCTCGGCGGCGATCCACGCCTTTGAGGAAGAGTTTACCGACAGCACCCGTCAGGCCGACCTCCGTAAGCTGGACTACGAAGAGGTCAAGCTCCTCCAGACGCTTACCGCCCAGACCGACGGCTACCTGAAGCTACAGATTGCCCCGATCTTCCAGGACTGGAACTCCAACGAAAAGGAGAACCACGGTCTGCTGATTAAAATTGACGACAACGGGGACTACGCCGAGCCGATAACCATCTACACCGGGGATACCACCGACCCCGACAAGCAGCCCCGCCTGACCATTAAATACACCCTGCCACCAGAACACTGGTACTAGGTGGCCAAGCCACACTGAGCCTCGCTGCTGGTCGCTCTGTTTGTACCACGATTGAACCAAATGCTGGGTAGCGAACACCGTGAGCGGTGAAAATTAACAAGGTCTTCTGACCGCAGGTCAGCCCCGTGCGCAGCTTCAGGCTGCCAAAGGTATTTATGAAAAAAACTCTGCCTCTTCTGCTTCTGCTCCCCGCTCTGGTGATGGGCTACTCCCTGTTCTCCCTGGGGCGACCCGGCGAACCGCAATCCCCCGTGGATGCCCGGGGACACGCCCTGGGAAACACCGTGCTGGGACTCTGGGATACGCACAACCTGAGCCTGCTCAATCCGGCAAACCTGGCGGGGCTGAGCTTCTCTACCCTGACGCTCTCCGCTGGCTTCGAGCTGAACTCTTACACCGTTGCCGCCGGAACCAGCGACTACGCCACACAGGACCTGCCCAACCTCCAGTTCGCCTTCGCCCTCTCCGATTCCTTCGCTCTGGCACTGGGAATCCAGAATCGTCAAAGCTGGAAGTTCCTCTACAGCACAACGGTTTACGACGATGTTGATCCCACCGAAGAGATAGGCACTGCCACCGTGGAGGGCAAGGGGCAGGTCAACGCCCTCAACCTGGCGTTCGGCTACAAGCCCAGCGACAACCTCGGTCTGGGACTGCGAGTAACCGGACTGATGGGCGATCCTCACGAAATCTGGACGGTGGACTTTACCGACGACGACTACATTGACACCACCGACACCCTGACCAGCGAGATTCGCGGCTTTGCCATCGCCGCCGGACTGAACCTCCGCGTCTCCACTCTGAACGTTGGAGCCTACTTCGAGTATCCGATCCTCGGCGATGTAACCAAGATTACCGAGTCCGGTTACGGAGAGGTCTCTCGTGAAGATGTCAGCTTTGGCTATCCCGCCAACCTCGGCCTGGGAGTCGGCTGGCAGCCGAACGATCAGTTCAACATCACCGCCGACTTCCGCTACGACCTCTGGAGCGGCTTCACGATCGATGACACCGAACTCGGCTACAATGATGCCTGGCACGCTGGTCTCGGCGTGGAGTTCATCCCGACCACCCGCTACAATGCTATCTTCCTCGCCCGGATGCCCTGGCGGCTCGGCGGCTATTACGAGACCCTCTACGACTCCCCCACTGCTTCACCCTTTAACGAGTGGGGCGTTACCGCCGGAACTGGCTTCTTCGTTGGCGAGAACGACGAGTCCTCTATCGACTTCGCCTTCCAGTACGCCCAGCGTGGCGCGCTGGAAGAGAACAACCTCGAAGAGAAATTTCTCCGCTTCTACCTGACCTTCAACGGCGCGGAAAACTGGTTCCAATAATTTAGTCTCGCGGCTGGACAGCTATCTCCATCCAGCTCATCTCCCGCGTACACGCTCCCGTTGGTCGCTCCGTTTTGTAAAGAGTTAAACTGGTTTTTAGGCAGCGCCGTGTACCACAAGGCTGGGCTTCGACAAAAGCTTCCTTATAGATGAGGGCGGACACATAGGTCCGCCCCTACCAGCGTATCTTGAACATCCACCAGGTTTCCCGACCGAAGGTCGGTAGTGGGTGCAGCATCATGCTGCCTCCCGTTGGTCGCGGTCTTTACTCCCTCTCCCCTATGGGGAGAGGGTTGGGGTGAGGGGTTGATGACTCAACTCCTGAGCAATAACTCTGAGACAATATCAATATGCCAACCACCGAAGCCCAGGATAAACAATACATCGCCCGGACGATGGAGCTGGCGGCGAAGGTGTACGGTCGTACCTCGCCGAATCCCCTTGTCGGCGCGGTCATCGTTAAAGATGGTCAGGTCGTTGGCGAGGGTTATCATCACCTGGCGGGAGATAAGCACGCCGAGATTCTCGCTCTGGAAGAGGCTGGCGAAGCGGCTCGTGGAGCGACCCTCTACTGCAATCTGGAACCCTGCTGCACCAGCGGGCGAACCGGAGCCTGCACCGAGGTGATCATCCCCGCCGGAATCAGCCGGGTCGTCGTTTCCATGCGCGACCCCAATCCAGAGAACAATCAGGGGCTGAAGCGGCTTGAAGAAGCTGGCATCGAGGTAACCCTGGGGGTCGGCGCGGTGGATGCCACTCGCCTCAACGCCCCGTATATCAAGCGGGTTACCCGGGGACTGCCCTACACCATCGTCAAGATGGCGATGAGTCTCGACGGAAAAATCGCCACCAACACCGGCGACAGTATGTACATCACCGGCGAGGAATCGCGCCACAAGGTGCATCAGCTCCGTAACGAGGCCGATGCGGTGATGGTCGGCATCGGTACTGTCCTTGCCGACAACCCCCAGCTCAACGTGCGGATTGACACCGCTGACATTCGTCATCCCCAAAAGATAATCGTGGATTCCAAGGCACGGGTTCCCACCCGCTGCCGGACGATTACCAAAGACCCGCGAACCATCGTTGCCGTAGCAGCGAAAGCCAGCCCTACCCGTCTTCAAGCCCTGCGTGAGGTCGGAGCCCATGTTGAGATCATCGAGGGTTCCCCGGTCCGGGTAGATGTCCGCGAGCTGATGAAACGACTGAGCGAGCTGGGAATCGTTAACCTACTGATCGAAGGCGGCGGCGGACTGGCTGCCAGCCTCTTTGAAGCCGGACTGGTTGACGAGGTTGTAACCTTCGTCGCTCCGATGATTGTCGGCGGATCCAAAGCCCCCGGTCCTGTCGGTGGATGTGGAATTCGCTCGCTGACCGAAGCCCACCTCCTCTCCGAGGTAACCTGGGAGCAGATCGGCAGCGACATGATGGTTCGTGGTCGCGTGGTAAACGGCGACCAATCCCTCCCCGGAATAACAATCTCCGAATAGGCAACGCAGTGCGTTGCATCACAGAGCTGGGCTTCGCCCAGAACTTCATTGCCCTTCCCGTATAGATGAGGGCGGACACATAGGTCCGCGCCCCTATCAGCGTATCTTGAACATCCACCAGGTTTCCCGACCGAAGGTCGTCAGTGGGTGCAGCATCATGCTGCCGCAGTGCGTTGCATCACACTTTCGCGACTACATAATCAGCCAAGCAAACGCTGGTTCCCGCGACAACAATTCAGAATAACCTGCTAAATCACTTGACAATTATCCCGGATACAGCTACAATACGTTCGGTTGCTGCTGAGGGCTGCGGTAGCGACTAATTAACCTTTAGCAGCCAGAAAAGAACAGCTATCGGTCTTCTCAGTACTGTTGCTATCCAAGGGGATAGTGCTGCAGGAGGCACCAGGAAAGGATGCCATGTTTGGGATTCTAAGTGCAGAACGCAACCTGCGTGGGATTCGCAATCGCGACTTCAAAAACGCTCGCCTCTGGCGATAACTAACCCAACCGAAACGACCCCGATAATTGGGGTCGTTTTTTTATCCGCTTCGGGTTACACTCGCCGGAGAAAATGGATCCTCCCCACTAACAGGACGGTAGGCGTGAGCGAACGGCAGCTAAAAGAACTGAAGGCACTGCGCCAGAACCTTGCCGATGGTATCTGGCCCCGGGCGAGTACGGCGGTTGAGGCTCTGGACTGGGCAATCCAGCGGCTGGGTGAGTCGTCCACTTCGGCGAAGAAGCCAGCTAGTTCCTCCAGACCCACGGCGGAGAAAGCACCGGGGAAGAACCTGCTCTATGCCGACGGTGGCTCGCGGGGGAATCCCGGTCCCGCCGCCTGGGGCTTCGTTATTCTTGGCTCCGACGGTGGCGAGCTTGCCCGTGGAGCAGAGAAGATCGGTCGAGCCACCAATAACGTTGCCGAGTACTCCGCTGTGATTGTCGGGCTGGAGCGTGCCGTCGTCCTGGGATTGGAGCAGCTGGAGGTGCGACTGGATTCACAGCTCGTCGTGCGCCAGCTCACCGGACAGTACAAGGCGAAGCACCCCAAAATGGCAGAGCTGCGCGACCGGGCGTTGCGACTGGCGCGGCAAATCGACACAATCCGCTACATTCACATTCCCCGCGAGCAGAACAAGCTCGCCGATGCCCTGGTTAACGCCGCTCTGGACGGAAAGGAACTGGATTTAGTATGAGGCGTTTCCTCCCATTACTAATCCTGCTGGCATCAGCTTTGCTGATTGGCTGTTTTTCAGAGTCAGGGGAAGCGTCCGGGGACTCCGTCGTTCTGCAAACTCGGCTCTTTGCCATGGATACCGTGGTCGATCTGACCGTGGTAGCTCCCGATGAGGCGACCGCCCGTCGGGCAATCGACGAAGCGGCACGGACGATTCAGTCCATTCAGACCTGGGGCTCTGCCGACGATCCGGCTTCGGAGACGGCACGAATCAACGCCGTGGCAGAGGGCTACAGCGGTTCTGTTTCAGAAGATTTAGCCGCGACGCTGCGGATTGCCTTAGACATAGCTGCGGTCTCCAACGGAGCCTTCGACCCCACCATCCGCCCGCTGGTCGAGCTTTGGAACTTTTCAGGAGAATCCTCAGTTGTTCCCCCAGCTGAGGAGCTGGCTGAATTATTGCCTCTGGTGGACTATCGGCAGGTGGAGCTTGTGGGCGATAAGCTGATTTCGCCAGCGGGGTATCGCCTTGACCTCGGTGCGGTTGCCAAGGGGTACATCGTTGATCAGGCTTTGCTCACGATGCGGAGCAACGGAGCCACAGCGGGGCTGGTCTCTGCCGGAGGAGATGTGGCTGGCTTTGGCGAGCGACCAACAGGCGGAGCCTGGGTCATCGGCATCCAGCATCCTCGATTACCGGAGCAGCTCTTCGGCGCGCTTCCGCTAAACAACGCCGCCGTGGCAACCTCCGGCGACTACGAGCGGTACTTTGAGCTTGACGGTGTGCGCTACCACCACCTCCTCGACCCGGCAACCGGTTCTCCGGCACGGGGGCTGACCTCGGTAACGGTTTTGGCTCCGACCTGCGCAGAGGCGGATGCCTGGGCGACCGCCGTCTTCGTCCTTGGCTTGGAGGCAGGATTGGCTTTGCTGGAGGAGCAACCGGAGCTGGAAGGACTGCTGCTATACGAAATCGAAGGGCAGCTGCAACAGCTGATGACGGCGGGATTTTCTGATGAGATGGAGCTGATTGAGTAATCCGCAACAGCTGCAAAGACAACGGAAAATCGAGCTGCTATTCTCCTGTTGAAACAACGGGGGAGACAGGCTCGCCCGTCCAGCAGAGGAGATGACCGTGGATAAGCTCGACATGAAAAAGGAACTGAAGCAGCTCTACAAGCCGACGGCGAAGCAGGGGTTCACAATCGTCGAGGTTCCGCCGCTGAGCTATCTGATGATAGACGGCGCAGGCGACCCGAACACTTCCGAAGAGTATCAGCAGGCGATGGAGGCACTCTACGGTCTGTCCTACTCATTAAAGTTTATGCTCAAGAAACGCCCGGAGTTTCCCGCCTTCTCGATTATGCCCCTGGAGGGGCTGTGGTGGGCGAAGGACATGGAGGTCTTTATGCAGGAGGACAAGGAATCCTGGCTCTGGACGATGATGATCGCCCAGCCCGACTTCATCACCACGGAGATGGTCATCGAAGCCAGTGAGATACTGCGAAAGAAGAAGGATGTTCCGGCACTGGACCTGTTGCGCTTCGATCGCTACGAAGAGGGAACCAGCGCGCAGATTCTTTACCTGGGAGCCTATGCCGACGAAGCACCGACAATCAAGGCGATGCACGAGTTCATCGAGACCGAGGGTTATCAACGGCGGGGAAAACATCACGAGATATATCTGGGCGACCCCCGTCGTGTTCCACCGGAACGACTGAAAACGATCCTTCGCCAGCCGATAGTCAGGGGTTAGCTATCCCATTAAACCTGCCGTTGTAGGGGCATATTGCAATACGCCCCCTACAAACTTGCGAGTTTGCAGGAACATCGCAAGATTCTAACATTGAAAAAAGGCAGACCCGTTGGTCTGCCTTTGTTGTCTGCCCTACTGTAGCGGATTAGCTCCTGTTATTCCAAGCCAGCGGGGACGGGCAGCCCCTCGCGGCGGTAGTCCTCCGGTGTGGCATCGTAGTCAATCATGTAGGCGTAGTCGGTTCCGGTGAGCTTGGTAATGACCTCAATCGCCAGGCGGCGCACGGTCAGGCTGGGACTGTGCAGGTAGGGAACGAGGTGATCCGCCGCCGTTTGCCCGCCTGTGGTGAAGATGAGCGGTGCATAGGCTGCGGCTCCGGTTTTGTCGTTGTACAGGGCGTCAAGGAGTGGAGTCCAGGCTGTTTCGCTGGCTTCCTCCAGAGCGACCACGGCAACCACCAGGGGGCGATCGTCGACCTCCAGAGCCTCCACCAGACCGGGCAGCCAAGCCTCGCTAAAGAGATCGTAGAGGGCTGCGGAGGCCAGTCCACGCAGGCGGGCAGTCGCCAGCTTCGCGAAGTCCAGCAGGGCTGGCTTCGCAATCGCCGCGTCAAGGTAGAGGGCATCCTGAGCGCGCTCCGACTCCGCATTGCCGCTACCACCATAGGCAAGCAGGAGCGGTTCAAGGGAGTCGGGAAGAGCCTCCGCCAGGGCGAGGGTTGCCAGCTCGGAGTTGTCTATCGTCAGGAGAGCCGCTGCCCCCTCTGGTACTCTGGCGAAGCGGGTGAGCAGCTCCAGCCGCTCTCCCTCGCTGCGACGGGTATCGCGGGCAAGCTCCGCCAACCCGGAACGCAGGGAGGCAGAATTGAGGGTGGCTACATCATCGCGCCACTGGTAGCTGTCGGGCTGTTCGAGCAGTTCGGTTACAGAGGATGCGCTGGCTCCACCAACGAGGAACAACAGAACCAGCGCGAAGATAAGAGGTGAATTGCAATTTTTCATAGGAACCCTTTGCGTAAGCCTTTTTTTTCTTCCTAAGTCCTTACCTCGACCCGTCGGATGAGTTTACTTTCCGGCGGGATCAGGGCAATCGCTCGGACAATCAACTTCAGAGACCTTCCCCTGTTTCATTCTGATACCAGTACACCACCCGCCAGTTACCCTCTATCTCTGCCAGCAGATAGACGTACTCCGTGGTAATAATCTCCCCTGAATCCGTAGTCATGGCAAGCTCCACCAGGGTATGCTCACAGTCCGCCGCTTGGGGAACACCCATCTCGACGTAGGCCTCGGCGTAGTTCTCAACGAGAGGTGCCGATCCGAGGTCGTTGAACTCAAAGCTGACCCCGCCTGCAGAGATCCCCTCACACATCGCCACCAATCCCTGTCGGTTCCAGGCATCGTCCATCTCAAAGACTGTATCCGCCCAGAGGGAGTTATCGCAGAGAGCCAACGCCTCAACGAAGTCTCCGACACTCAGGGCGTGGAGGTGATAACGCAGGACGTTGTAGGGGGTGTTGAGATCGGCCATCGGGTTGGCAAATGCCGCCAGGGCGAGAAAGCTGATCAGCAGGATGGTTAAAGTCCGCATACCTCTACTCCCGGAGATTTTCGTGTTCCTTACAGGTGAAAGAGAACCACGGCGAGGTCGGCGCGCCAGTCGGTGGTCTCAGTGAGTGGAATCACCCCGGAGAGGGCAAGCTGGAGGTCGCCAATCTGGAAGCGCGCTCCCGGTGAAAGGGTGAGCAGAGCCGCCTCATCGGAGAGCGGACTGCTCAGCTCCAGTTCGAGGGTGGGAGTGAGCCAGCGGGTTACCGGCAACGCCGCCCCCACGCCGGTGTAGAAGGAGTCCCCCGTCGTGGGACGCATACCGAGATTAGCCAGCAGCAGGAGACCTTCGAGGTCGTACTGGAATGCCAGACCGAGGTTGAAGGCTACGCCGTCGTGTCGTCCGCTATTCGGTGTAAGAGCTTGGTACAAGCCAACATCTGCCGATTCATGCCCACTGGTCGGCAGGATTGCCTCGGCATAGGCGGCGTAGGCAAAGTCGCCGCTCACCGGAGGAGCCAGCCTTGCTTCAAACAGCAGGTTACCCATCTCGGCGCGGGAACTGCCGTCGTCAGCGATGAGGTTGTTGTAGGGCAGGTAGGCGGAGACCTCGCCCCAGCCTCCCAGTCCCAGAGCCAGACCGAGGTGAGCCTCCGTCGCCTTGCCATCAGTCGAGTCGAGCTGGTAGTAGCGGGTTCCCACGGTGGCGCGGAGCTGCCAGGAATCCAGCGGTCGTGCCGAGCGCAACAGGGTCAGTCCGCTTCCTCCGGTCGGACCGGTCAGCCCCACCGGGAGCAGGGGCAGGTGGAAGATCAGTCGATGCTCGATGGAGTTGCCCACGCCGTCGGTGGCAATCAGCGGAACCGAGCCGTCGTAGGGTTCCGAGGGCAGGGTAACCCGGAAGCTGCCATCGGCATTGAACCTAGCCGGACTATTACCGACCAGCAGGTAAGCCGCGTCGGCGGCATCGCCCCAGATGGTCAGCGAGCGTCCTCCGGCACCGAAGCTCCAGCCACCAATCTTGAGCCTCGGCGGGATTTCATCCACAGAGACGCTAAAGCTGCTGCCCTCGCCCCAGGCTCCACGCAGACCGTTGTCGTCGCTGGCTGCCAGTCGCCAGTAATACTCTCCGGCTGCCAATTCAATGCTAAAGCTCTCGCTGGCGGTTAGTTCGGTATCTTCCAATAGTCGAGTGAAGTCCGGATCGGCGGCAATCTGTAAGAAGACTCTCGTCGCTCCGGCGGGAACGTTCCAGTCGAGGTTCACCCGCTGAGCGGTGTTTTTGCCGAAGGGAAGCTCTTCGCCATCGGCGGGAAGCTGCGCAACCGGAGCGGTGGGCAGGTGAGCGCGGATAACGTCATGCTCGCGAACCACGGCTCCTTCGCCCGCTTCCAGGAAGAACGGCTCGCCGGTAGGCTTACCCAGCAGGGTGGGACGCACCTCGACTCGCCCGCGATGGACGGAGATAATCGTCGTTCCCGGATCGGGAACCGCCACCTCGAAGTCGGTTCCGCGCACCAGAGCCACCGCCGTCGGTCCGGCAACGGAGAACTCTTCGCCGTCGCCCAGCACCCGTTCGATGACCGAGCGCACCCGACCGTAGAGAACCTCCAGCAGCGCGCTGGTGGCTCCGGCTCGGTTGGTGATTCCCTCCAGGTGCAGAGCGGTTTGAGGAGACAGAATGACCTCGGCACTGCCCACGGCGAGGTGTGCCGCCGACAGCTCTCCGGTGCGAGCGATATCACCGGGAGCCAGAGCGGTATCGGGATGGAGCGGCGCGAAGCCGCCGTGTTCCCGTCCCACCACCACATGACCTTCGCCAGCGATTAGCTCCGCCCAGCCCAGTTCCGCGCCGGGGAGGGTCAGCGTATCGCCGGAGGTCGGGGACTGGCTGACCAGCTCCTCATTCTCCGTCAGCAGCAGTCGCCACAACTCACCGGAGCCGAGGGCGCGCTCGGCAAGGCTGCGCAGGTCGTCGCCGGGACGCACGGTCAGCTCCTCGGCGAGGGTTGCAGTCGTCAGCAGCAACCCAATGAGGATAATTGTCGTTAGTCGTTTATGCATAGCTGCCCCAATCACACGCAAACTGGATCCCTCGCCAACCCACCGACGAGTAGTCTCTATAGTATTTGTTAGCTTTTATAGCACTTTGATTAGATAGTTGCCTAGCATGTAAGCACACCGAAGAACGATCGTCTCTAGAGCAGACACCACCACCTACAGTATGTGCAAGAATCGTGCCTGCGTCAAGGGCGGAGGTTGTATTTTCTCAAGTAATTGTGGCACAGGGAGGATTGCTCTGCTTTTGGTAGAATGGCTTTGGTTGCCGGGATGACTTTGATGACCCAGAACCTCCGTAATATCATAGTGTAGCAAGGTGAGAACATGGTCGAATTAACGACCTTACTGAAGCCTCCGCATTTGTAGAGTTTTCCTTACTTCGGGTTATTATTTTTAGTGAATGGACTCATCCCGTGCCACGGCTTGACAGAGAGGGATGAAATGCCCCGCCTGTGGGTAGAATCACCCCATTCCGCCGTCCTTTGTTAAACATTAAAAACTCCGCGAACCACCAGCCAATTGTGAACGTACCCAACAAAGCGACTCCGTTTTTTGCTAAACTTCAAGCTTCCTGAGGTTGACAAGACTTGGAAGATGCCTCTACCTCAACACGAGAATAGACACTATGCCCTATTACGTTATTTATGGTGATTACGGTCTTCGCGGACAACCTGGTTTGGGAAGGTCGTCCTCGGAGGACGGCACTCACGCTCTGGATATGGTCATTGCCGATGACGAGGAGGATGCCGTGATTACCTTTCTCGCTCGCCATCAGTCTCTGGAGTACCTGCGTGGCGACCTTCAGGCGGTGCGGGTTCCGCAGTTCGCCGATGCCGCCTTCCTCAGCCGACTAACCCGTTCAAAAAGTGATACTCATGGTTCGACGCGCCCATAGGCTGTTGACGATTCTGTTGCCCCTCGTCCTGCTGGCGGGGTGCAGCGGCTACACGCACTTCGCCGATCCCTCCGGCGATGGTGGAGACTGGTTGATGAGTGGTGGCAGCGTCCGTCGCTGTAACTCAGCCAGCCAGAAGGTCGCCGCTCCGCTGGTTGAGAACTGGCGATACCAGGCGGCTGACCTGCCCTGGGGAATGGTTGCCTCGCAGGGAGTGGCGGTTTACGCCGGACTAAGCCGGGGAATCAGCGGTCTCGACGTAGAAACCGGCGAGCAGCTCTGGCAATGGAGTCTTCCGGCGACTCCGGCGGATGCCCCTGCCATCAACCAGGACAGTCTCTATCTGGCGATTGATCTGCCACTGACCGAACTGTGGTGCCTTAGCCTGAGCGATGGAAGTCGCTGCTGGCGGGTGCTGGTTGAAGAGAGCCATCCCCGCGCCCTGCTGGCTACGGACGACGGAGTCTGGCTGCTGACCAATCGCGCTCTGCTCCGCTACCACCGGGATGACGGGGAGCTTCTGGACGAAGAGGAACCGCCCGGTCGTCCCCTGCTCAGTCAACTAACTCTCTGGAACGACGAGCCAATTCTGGTCTTCCGGGGAGTCCGGGGCAGCGGTCTCTGGTCGCCGGAGTGGGACGAGCCGCTCTGGCTGAGTGGAGAACCCGCCGCCGGACCGCTGGTTACCGAGAGAGGACAGCTCTGCTGGGCAAACCGCGACGGCTCACTCTGGCTCCTTGAGTCTAAGGAGGCGGAGCCTCGGCAGATACTTGAAGCGCAGAATACCCCGCCAGCTGGTATCGCCTGTCAGGGAGACCGTATCATCCTGCTGGGACGCAACGGTTCGCTCATGCTTGTGGAGCCAACGGGGGAGGCTACTCAGCTTCGAGAAGCCGAGGCAATCACCCTGGCACCGCCTCTCTGGCTGGGCGAGCTTATCTGGCTCATCGAGGCGGAGGGCGACCTGATCGCCTGCTCCGCTGAGTCCGGCGAGGTCGTCTATCGCCATCCGCTGGAGGAGGCTCCCCAAGCACTTACGCCACTGGATGACTCCCTCCTGCTCTCGCTAAACGACGGCACACAGCTGTTGCTATCTCCCAACTCGACAGCGACGGCAGCAGAGGTTAGTGAAGAGCTTGAACGATAGCTGCGAAAGATCAGGGTGCGCCGGGACTCTGCAAATTCATCTTTGTATTTGTAAATTGAAACTGGTTCAAAATCACCACGGAGAACGACAAAGAGACCGCCCTGCCCAGCCACGTCATTCAACTGATGCAGAAGCACATCGGCAAGCCCCTTGAGGCACGGCTCCATCCCAACGACGACACCATTATCTCCGTACAAATCCGCTAGGCAACGCGGGGGCTTCATCAACAGATTGGGGTGAGGAGGAGTTGAATGAAGCTCTGGAATATCCTTGGGATAGTCCTTTCCATGCTCCTTTTTAGTCTGTTGGTGGGGGCAGATGCTTACCTTAGCAAACTCCTCGGCATTGAGACCATTTTTCCCTTCGCCGTTGCCGGGCTGATTATCTTTCCCCTCTACTTTATCTTTCGGCTAATCCGCCGACCCCTGGGCTGGGATCGGGACTCCCGTCTCATCCGCCGTCGGGGTCGTCTTGCCAAGGCGGTCGTGGTCAGCATCGATGAAAACAGCGAGGGCGGAGCCGTTACCGTCAACGAACAGCCTTACCTCAACCTGCTGCTGGAGGTTCACGAGGATGGAGTGAAGCCGTACTTTGCCAGTCTGGATGCCGTTATCCCTCGGTACGCCCTGCCACAGTTTCAGCCCGGTGAGAAGATAGAGGTTCTCATTCATCCCCACGACCCGCAGAAATTACGGCTGCGTTATGACAGCGACCCAATCGTCATGGGGGCGGCGTGGAGCGATGACGAACGGGAGCAGATCAAACGCCGGGGACAGAAAGCCGAGATCGTCGTGGTCTCCGTAGAGCCGACCGGGCGCAGCGAGGGCTTTGAGCCGGTGGTTACGGTGCGCTACGAAGTCCACCCGGCGAAAGGCGAGCCGTACCAGATTGAGCAGGAGGCCGCCCTGCCCGACCAGATGATTACCCAGCTGCGGGCAAATAAAGGCAAGCGGTACAAGGCGCAGATTCATCCCGAAGACAAGGGTAAGGTTTACATCCACTTTGATTTTAGGGCGTAGGGACAAGTGCTACTAATAGAGTGTAGACCGCAATGGAGTAGTTTTGTACGCTCTCTCCATTGCGATTGATTTAAACTACTAGTCAGGAGTAGCGATGAATGAACAATTACTCGGTGCGTTAATTGCTTTTGGTAGTGCTTTTCTGGGTGCAGCATTAGCTCTTTATGTAAACCACCGCACAAGCAAATCTCAAATAAAAATGGCAGCAAGGGCTGCATGGAGTTTACTCACCATTAATGTAGAGTCTTTTGTTCACTCATGGAATATTATTATGCAACACGCTAAGGAAAATCATCACTCATTTGCTAGGGTGGTCGTAAATGTTCCATTCCAGATAGTATCAATAATTTCTAAATATAGCGTGGATAGAGGAAAGGAAGCTCTTGAGGCAATGAATTGCATTAACAATTACCATAATATGTGTAACGCTGTGGAGGGTGCTGAGCCAAATTGGAACTGGTTCAATAAGAAAATTACTATAATAGATGGATATTATACAAAATTGTTTAAAAAAATACTAGAAACATCTATATAATAAGTCCTGTTGCAGCATTTAAGCAGCAGAGTCATCCCAGCGTATATTAATTAAAAGCCGCCTTTCGGCGGCTTTTACTGTACGAACAGAAACTGTGATGCAACGCACTGCGTTGCCTACTTCATGGAGCAGCCGCCGCTGGCGTGGAACTCGTAGCTTACGTTGACCTCGTAGTTCGCCTTGGGGAAGAGGTAGGAATCGATGTAAGCCTGACGCGCCTTGGCAAGGTCAGCCGCAGCGGTGAAGTAGAGTCGATACATGTTGCCGGAGATTTTCTCCATCCGCTCCACGTGGTGGGCGGTGTTGAAGGCGGTAATCAGGGACATCTCCACGTCAACGTTGATCATAACGACCAGGACGTGGGGACGAGCCTTGACTGTGTCGGAGGTGGTCTCCGGGGCATCGGGTCCCCAGACCTCGGCGGTGGTGGTCAGAACGCCGGTAAGGATGACGATGGTAGAGATAATAACGATGGACACGGCGAGCCTGCGCATGGAGCCTCCATTTGAAATGGTTATCTTGCCAAAACGACCAACACAGCGGATTTTATACAAAAGATCGCGCCGTGGCAAGGAACTCAGTTTTGAAACCTGCCGATGATTTTAGTTGCACATACTCCTGGATAGTGTTACTGTATTCTTGAGTTGTGATTTAGTTTTCGTTCGCACTTCGATTTTGGACGTTCCAGAGAATGGGAGTTATGATGGGACAGGTTATCGGGCGCAGCATCATGCTTGTGGATATGTTAACCAAAGGACGGGTACAGACTCGCGCTCGTGAGGAGATGGGGATTGCCTGGAACCAGCTCGATCCGGGTAAGTGGTATGACTGCGACTCAACTATGGGTGCTTATCTGCGTTCGGTTGACAAAAAACTCTTTGGCAGCAAGCGCGGATTGTACGAGGTTGGCAAGGGTATTGTTCCGACGACCAGGAGATTGACCAAGGTCATGAACCGTTTTTCCGATGTAATTACCGCGTTGAAGGGAATGGACGCGGCGTTCCAGATGAACAACCGAGGAGACGATATCGGCGGTTTCATCATCGAGAAGGCTAGCGAAAGCTCGATGACTATCCGTGAGAATACTCACCATTTCTTCAGCGAG
>JAIOSI010000008.1 GCA_021107695.1 bacterium | reverse complement strand
GTCGAGACGACCTCCCCTGTCAGCCCTGTCGCCTGCGCCCGCCGAGGGACTGCCCGCTGGAGCATCACCGCTGCATGAAGGAGCTATCCCCGGAACGGGTCGCCGCAGCGGTTCTGGAATTATTGTAGATTCGGCCGATAGTTGTGCAGTTTCGTAATCTAATCCAGCTCGATTGCGCCCCAGGGCGGTGTGGAGAGGTTCTCCGGTCGGATTGCTCCATATCCACAACCGGAGGTGATAACAATCCGCAGACCTGGATGACTAGCCTTGAGGTCGCCGAGAAAGCCGTCGAGAGTCACGATGAAGCTCTCCACCAGCTCACCGTAGAGAACGACCAGTCCCCGTTCTTCCGGGGCGACTCGCGCCATCGTTGGGTAGATATGCTCCCAGGCAAGCTCGCGATACCTCTGTACGAAGCACCAGAGGCGGTCGTAGTAGCGGAGGAAGAGGTCGCTCTGCCAGTAGATCGTCTCTTCGCCGGAATCCAGCAGTGCGGCGACGGCACGGCTTCCCCGCTCCAGCCGCTCGGCTTCCTCGACCAACCAGCCCTCACCACGCAGCAATTCTTTGCCAGCAAGTTTCAATCCCGTCTCGGCGTAGTTGTCGAGCAGCCCTGCCAGCGATGGTGAAAGGCTGTCATCCTCTGACAACAGCGCGGTCATCAGCCAGAACTTGCGCAACCGACTCCCGCCGCGCCAGTCGATCAGTGCTGCATGTGAATTGAGCGGCTTGCTGAGTTCGCTCAACGGCAGCCACTCCAGCGGTGAGTCCTCTTTGCTCAGTGAAGTTAATCGCTCCAGCGTCGGGTGGTCGAGACCATCCAGCCTAAGGTAGAGGCAAGCAGGCGGAGCGTTAACAGCTTCCGGCTCGGTAAGGTCAGTGAGCGGCTTTCCCCCATCGGGAGCAACGAACTGAGCAAAAGGCAGCACCAGCCCAAAGAGAAACGCCAGCAATAGCAGCCCGATTAACCTATTTTGCTCCAGCATTGCCCCTCCCTTCTGCCGCTTTACCGATAGTTTCCGCTCACCGAACATCCCTATTCTAGCCCAGCCAGAGCAGAAGAGAAACCTTGAACAGTTGTTAAGGTATAACCTATCATCTCAATAGAGATTATAGTAAATGAACCGCTTACCCAACTGAAGGAAAATCATGGAAACCACCAAACTGAGCCTCAGCGGTCTGACCTGCAAGCACTGCATCATGCGCGCCACCAACGCACTGGAGGAGATCCCTGGCGTGAAGAAGGTTAAGGTCAAGCTGGAGAGTGCCACCGTCAAACACGAGGAGACGGTCTCCACGGACATCCTGATTGCCGTGGTGAAGGAAGCCGGTTTCGAGGCGGAACGGGCATAATCACTCTCCGTGCCAACGCAGTGCATTGGATCACTAGACCGACCTTCGGTCGGAAAACCTTGGGAAATTGATTGAATCCCCAGAATGTTAGTGTAGGGCGGGCATTTTAATGCTCGCCGCAGAACTTGTAACATAAGATGTTGCAGACTTTTAGTCAAGCCGAACGTACACAACGAAGGTACTTATGCAGAATATCCGCCTGCGGTTGACCGGGATGCACTGCGCCAACTGTGCGATGAGCATCGGCAAGGCACTTCTGCGGGTTGAGGGAGTCGCCACCGCCGAGGCGAACTTCGCCGACGAGAGCGTTACCATCAACTACGACGCCGATCAGATTACGCCGGAGGAGCTGGCGGCAGCGGTTCAGGTAGCGGGTTACGGAGCCAGGCTTCCCCAAACCGCCGCGGAGGAGGCGGAGCTTCGCGCCGAGGATGCCCGCCGGGAGCGTTGGCAGCTCCTCCGGGTAATCGTCGGTGTCGCTCTGTCGATTCCACTGATGGTGGCGATGTTCTGGCAGCCGCTCCACATCCCCTGGCTGATGTTCGCCCTTTCAACGATTGTGGTCGGCTTCGTCGGCTTCCCCTTCTTTAAGGGAATGCTGGGCGAGCTGCGGCGGCGTTCGCCGGGGATGGACACTCTGGTCTCGCTGGGAGCCGGAGCGGCGTACCTATTTGGAGCAATCCGCCTCCTCGGCGGCTGGGCGGGACCGTATTACTTCGACGCTCCGGCAATGATTGTAACCCTCGTCGGCGTGGGGAAGTATCTGGAGGCTCGCTCGAAGGGTCGTGCCGGACGCGCCCTGCGAGAACTCCTCGGTCTGGCGGCGAAGAAGGCTCTGCGCCTGTTACCCGACGGCTCGACGGAAGAGGTACCCTTAGAAAAACTGACCGTCGGCGACCGACTGCTGGTGAGGTCCGGGGCGAAGCTCCCCGCCGACGGAATCATAGCCAAGGGCAGCTCCAGCGTGGATGAATCTCTGCTCACCGGAGAGCCGCTGCCGGTATTCAAGACCGTGGGCGATGCCGTGGTGGGCGGAACCCTCAATGGCGGCGGACTGCTGGAGGTTCGGGTAACCGAACTGGGCGACGACTCCGTCCTTGCGAAGATTGCCGAGCAGGTGCGTTCGGCTCAGGCGAGTAAGGCTCCGGCACAGCGGCTTGCCGACAAGATCGCTGGCATTTTCACTCCCATCGTTTTGGGGCTGGCTGCCCTGACCTTTGGACTCTGGTGGTGGCTCGGTGGAAACGCCGAGGTTGCCCTGATCAATGCCGTGAGCCTGCTGGTGGTTGCTTGTCCCTGCGCTCTGGGACTGGCAACGCCGATGGCGGTGATTGTCGGAGCCGGACTGGCGGCGAAGCGGGGGGTACTCTTCCGCGACGCGGCGACGCTGGAGGTGGCGGCGGGAATCGACACCGTCATCTTCGACAAGACCGGAACCCTGACCACGGGACGACCCCGGTTGTTGGCTTTGCATACCAATGGAATCTCCGAGAGAGAAGCCCTTGAACTGGCAGCGGGACTGGAGCGTGGTTCCAACCATCCCTTTGCGGCGGCGATTCTCTCCGCTGCCGTGGAACGGGAACTGACCCCAGCGAGCTTTGACTCCGTGGAGGAGCTGACCGGACAGGGACTGCGTGGAGAGGTTAACGGCTCCAGCTACCTGCTGGGTAGTCGGGGCTTGCTAGAGGAGGCGAACATCTCCACCGCTGAGGTAGAGGAGTTTATCGCGGAGCAGCAAGGCAGCGGCTCCGGACTCAGCCTCCTCGCCCGTGATGGCAGGCTGCTGGCGGTGCTTGCCGTGGGTGATCAACTCCGCCCGGAGACTCTGGAAACTCTGAAGAAGCTACGCTCCCTCGACCTGCGCCTGGTACTGGCAAGCGGAGACAACGCCGAAGCGGTCCGAGCCGTGGCTGCCTCGCTGGGGATTAAGGAGTTCTACGCCGGACAGACTCCCGTTGACAAAGCGGAGCTGGCGCGGAAGCTACGAGGTGAAGGTTGTACTGTGGCAATGGTCGGTGATGGCATCAACGACACCGTGGCTCTGGCTGCGGCGGATGTGGGGATGGCGATGGCTTCCGGGACGGAGGTCGCTCTGGAGAGTGCCGGGGTTACGCTGGTTCACGGCGGCATCGGGGCGGTTCACCGGGCTTTGATCATCGCCCGCAAGACGCTCGCAACCATCCGGGGTAATCTCTTCTGGGCATTCGGCTATAATGTGCTGATGCTGCCGGTGGCAGCCCTGGGCTTCCTTTACCCGATAATCGCCGCCGGGGCAATGGCTCTCTCCTCGGTCTCGGTCTCGGTCAACGCGTTGTTGTTGAAGCGAAGGGTTTAGTCCGATTGATGTCTATTACGCTGGTTGCCAGTTCCGCCAGCGGGTGGTAAGCTCGCTGCAACCTCAAGAGAAATGAGACCTGCATGAAAGTACAGTTAACCGACAAAACCGTTCTTGTTACCGGAGCCTCCACCGGGATTGGTCATGCCTGCGCCGTGGGTCTGGCGGAGCGTGGCGCGCGGGTCTTCGCCGGAGTTCGTAAGGAGAAGGACTTCCAGCGGTTGGCTGAGGCTCATGAGGGAATCACGCCGCTCTACCTCGATGTTACTAAGCCAGAACAGATTATCGCGGCGCGGGAGACCATCTCCAAAGCGGTCGGCGAGAGTGGGCTGCACGGCTTGGTCAACAACGCTGGCATCACGGTGAACGGTCCAATGGAGTTCGTCTCCGACGACGACCTGCGCTGGCAATTCGAGGTCAACCTCTTCGGTCAGTTCGC
>JAIOSI010000148.1 GCA_021107695.1 bacterium | reverse complement strand
TGATCTGTCGTGTGATCAGCACACAATTGATCGAGGCGGGAGTTGATATAGATTTTCCGGTGGTCTATCGAGCCGAGACTGGGCTGGACTCCATCGCTCAGGCGGCGGGACGCTGTAACCGAGAGGGCAAGCTCGCCGAAGGGCAGGTCATCGTCTTCCAACTGGACGAGGAGAAGAAGCGAAAGGGACCGAGCCATCTTCGACAGCGGATCCAGGCAGCCGATGACATCTTCCGCAAGCTCGATGATGATGGTGATCCTTTGGCTCCTGGGGTTGTAAAGAACTACTTCAGAAAGCTGTTCTGGGCAAAGGGTAAAGAAGAGCTGGACAAGCTGAAGATCGGCAAGCAGCTGATTGCAATGGGTCAAAAGCTCAACATCCCCTTCCGGGATATTGGCGAGAAGTTCCGCTTTATTGCTGAAGGAGGGTATAGTGTGATTATCCCCTGGGACGAAAGTAGCACTGAACTTGTAGAACGACTACGCTATCCTGGAGTAGAATCGAACCAGCTCAGGAAAGCTCAACGTTACACTGTTTCAATTTATTTCAAGGATTTGGAAAATCTGTCAGCAATGGGGGCATTGGAGACACTCCAGGAGCGATTCATTGTTCTAAAGCCCGCCGCTGTTAAGTTTTTCTATAGCGAGAAGTTAGGATTACTAACCGAAAAGGACTTAATTAGTCCAGAATGGTTTGTGTTCTAGAAAAGGAGGCAAGATGGGAGTTAAGCTACGGGTGTGGGGCGATTACGCCTGCTTCACCCGACCAGAGATGAAGGTGGAGCGGGTCAGCTACGACGTAATCACGCCGTCGGCTGCCCGGGGGATCATCGAGGCGATCTACTGGAAGCCGGAGATCCGCTGGGTGATCGACCGCATCCACGTGTACTCGAAGCCTCGCTTCACCAACATCCGCCGCAACGAGGTCTCCGAAAGAATCTCGACTGGTAACATCAAGCAGGCGATGAAGGGAACGAAGAAAGACCTCTACCTTTATGTAGAGGAAAACCGCCAGCAGCGGGCGGCGATGATTCTCAAAGATGTAAAGTACATCATCGAGGCGCACTTCGAGAATACCGACGGCAACGACGGCAAGCACCTCGACATCTTCAACCGCCGGGTGCGCAAGGGGCAGTGCTACCGCCGTCCCTTCCTCGGAACCCGGGAGTTCCCTGCGCATTTTGACTTCATTGAGGCTATTCCGTCAGCAAGCGAGTTACAAGAGGATAGATACGAAGACTGGATACCCCAAGGGGACCGCGACCTGGGCTGGATGCTCTACGACATTGACTATCAGGAGGTCGGCGGCAAGACCTCGGACAGCTTCATCAGCAAGGTTAACGGTGAGTACAAGACGGTCCGCGCCGAGCCGCTCTTCTTCCCGGCGAAGATGGTTGGCGGGGTAATCAACGTAAGCGAGCAGGCTAAGGAGGTGAGGCGATGATACTCCAGGCACTGAAAGGCTACTACGAGCGGGAGAAAGCCAACCTTCCACCCTTTGGGTATCAGGACGGCAAGATTCACTTCGAGCTTGTACTCGATTGTGATGGTAAGCTGGTCGCTGTCAATGATATTCGCCCCATGATAGAGACGGGCAAGAAAAAGAAAGTGATGAAACGAGCAAGCTCCAAATCAATGCCAGTGCCGTCTCTTCTTAGATCCAGGACCAGCATTGGTGATCCCAACTTTGCCTGGGACAACACAGGCTATGTGCTTGGTGTTGATGCCAAGGGCAAGAAAGAAAATGCTCTTAAATGCTTTGAGTCGTTCAAGGCGATGCACCATGAACTTGGCGATGAGATGGAACTTCCTCTGATGCAGGCTCTGTTAAAGTTTCTCGACGACTGGAAGCCCGAACAGACTGAGGAAGTGATTAACGCCCACACCTCAGGTGGTCTGGACTGGGAAGAGATCGCAAGCAGCAACCTTGTTATCCGTCTGGAGGGAGAACTTACTTGGCTGCATGATTACTCTGAGATGCAAAAGGTCTGGCAGGAACACATTAATCTTTACTATCACGAGCATTTTGATAAAAGTACGGGCTTTGAGAGCCTTCCCGGTTTCTGCCTTGTTAACGGTAGAGATGAGCGAGTTGTACGGCTGCATCTCCCTATCAAGGGTGTGCGAAACGCTCAAAGTACGGGTGCGTCAGTTATCAGCTTCAAGAAAGAAGCCACCAAGTCCTACGGCAAGGATTACAACTTCAACGCTCCGGTTGGGGTGGATGCAGCCTTTGAGTACGCCACGGCTCTGAACTCTTTGTTAAGCAACTACGACCGCAAGGTTCAGATTGGCGATGCGACCACGGTCTTCTGGACGGAGAAGCCCTCGGAGGCGGAAGGCTTATTTGCCTCTGCCTTTAAAGGAACCGAGGGTGAAGATGCTAAAGTTCATAAGTTCCTGACGACGAGCAGTCGAGGAAACAAACCCGACGATCTCGACCTCGATGTGCCGTTCTACATTCTGGGGCTGTCGCCGAACTCCGCCCGAATCTCGGTGCGCTTCTGGTACGCCAGCACTGTGGGGGAAATCAGTGAACGCCTCGGTCAGCACTTTGACGATCTGCGCATCGAGCGACAGTTCGACAACGAGCCAAAGTTCCCGGATATGTGGCGGTTGCTAACCCGTACCGCTATGTTAGAGAAGACCGATAACATCTCCCCGGTACTGTCGGGAGAGTTCATGCGCGCCATCCTCACCGGTGGAGACTATCCGGCTTCTCTCCTCTCCGCCGTTGTATCGCGAATCCGCTCAGAGCATCGGAGTGACTACTTGCGTGCCGCCCTGATCAAAGCCTGTTTAGTAAGACGCCATCGCATTAACAAAAAACCACTGGAGGTAACGATGTCATTGAACAAAGAGAGCGAAAGCACAGCTTATCTTATTGGTCGACTGTTTGCTATTTGTGAAGGGGCACAAGAAGCGGCATTAGGTAAAATTAACCGAACGATTAAGGATG
>JAIOSI010000127.1 GCA_021107695.1 bacterium | reverse complement strand
CCTCGGCGGAGAGGGTCAGCGTCTGCTGCCCCAGCCTGACCAGCAGCTGTGCCGTTTCCACGGTGAGCAGATCGGCCCGCAGGGAGCTGGCGGTGGCACTAAGGTTATTCTCCTCCAGCCAATGGAGAAGCGAAGGGAAATCCTTGCCCTCGGCGACGGCGGTGCCGACCAGCCCGATTCGGCGGACATCGAGGGCGGCGGCTCGCTCCAGAATCTGTTCCCGCAGAGCCAACGGCTCCGCCGGACGGTAACGCTCTGCCGCCCAGCGAGCGGCGCAGAAGAGGCAGCCTCGTGGACAACCCCGTCCCAGTTCAACCAGCGCCGTCTCACCAAAGTGTCCTGCCGGAGAGACCACCTCGCTGGCGGCGTAGGCTCCCGCTGGCGAACTCCAGCGGTGATAGATCGCCTCCCCACCACCCAGAGCGCCTACGTGAAGCCCCCGGCGTTGGAGCAGCTCCCACCGCTCCAGCCGAGGTTTGCTGAAGTCCAGCTCTGTCAGCTCCTCTATCAATGTTGGCAGCGCAACCTCGGCATCGCCCTGATAGATTCCGTCGAAGAAAGGAGCCAGCGGCAGCGGGTTGAGGCTGGGGGCGATTCCTCCGGCAATCAGCAGCGGACCGCTCCGCTCTTCATGCTCGGCGAGCAGCCCGGAATCACGGAGGAACTCCAGGGTAGGCTGGTAGTCGCCCTCGAAGGCGAAGGAGAAGAGCAGCAGGTCGAAGTCCGTCAGTGGCGTGCCGCTCTGCCAGGAGCGTCCCCTGCCCCTGGACGGGGTGCCGACGTAGTAGCGATCCGCCGACCAGCCAGCAGCATCGTCCGCCAACGCCCAGACCCGCTGATGCCCCAGGTTGGCAACGCCGAGGGAGTATTCGTTCCCCCAGATTACGCAGGCACGCCGGGCGGCTTCCGCAGAAGGAATCCGTCCCCGCTCGCTGCGTAAACTACCGCGATTGGTTTGCTTGGGCATAGGTGGATTTAGTTTTGACGCACTGATACGCTCGTGCTATCATTCTCGCCGATGGTGGCTGATGGTGCGATTGCTAGTGTCGTCTCCGAGCTGGGGGCGTGGGTTGAAACTTGTAGGCGATTGTGCGAAGGAACAACATCAGCCCCATCAAACCCTTTATTTATATCACAACTTTTGACAATTCTTTAATTTTTTGATATAATCCCCTCGTTGCTCTTGTAAGCGATGGTAACTAATCTGGATTTGGGCAGAAGAGAGGAGGTGTAAAATGGATTCAGACAAGGTCATCGTCTCTCGTGATAAACGGGAAGATAGCAAGGCGCACAGACCTAACTGTCGTTGGGTTAATAACATAGCTTCTAGCAATCGCAGAGAAATCACGGTTGCTCAAGCTAAGCGGGAAGGCTACGAACCAGGCACTGAGTGTCGTCCCTGGTAAAACGGAGGAGCTAATGCGTAAACTAAAAATAGAGCCAGCTCAGATACCGATTTGGTATTCCAAGCCAGCCCCCTTACCACAAAGGTAGTTTACAACATTTAACTCTCCGTTAAAAGGGGGAAGGGTTACTATTAACCCTTCCCTTTAGCTTTTCTGCTTACCACTCATGGTCGTCCACGCCGCCGCTGCCATTATCAACCCGGCACCAACGTAGCCGTACCAGGGCAGGCTTTCGCCAAATACAATCACTCCGCCGACCGCCGCCACGATCGCCTCGCCCACGTAGAGCAGCGACGCCTTCTCCGCCCCCAGCACCGGCTGCCACTTCATCTGCCAGAGCCAGACGAAGACCGTTGCCACCACGGCAAGATAGAGTAGTCCGCCGAGGCTCGCCAGGTCGAGGGCGAAGCGTGGTTCCTCCAGAAGTGGAGCCAGGGCGAACGCCCCCACCGCCACGACGACGAGCTGCACCACGGTTATCCCCAGAACGCTGCCGGAGCTGGCATCGACGCTGCCCTCCTTCAGCATGAAGTGGTCGATCAGGGCGAGCTGCGCCCCAAAGCAGACGGCGGAGAGGGCGGTTATCAAGTCCCCCGGATTCAGCGCGCCCCGGGGATCTGCCAGCAGCCAGACTCCACCCAGGGAGACGGCGATGGCAACGAATATCCGCCACTGAGGTCGCTGCTTGCTCAGGGGCCAGCTGAACATCGGCACGAAGACCAGATACAACGTGGTGATAAACCCTGACTTCCCCGCTCCAGTGTACTGCAGACCCAGGGTCTGGAAGATGTACCCGCCCATCAGAACCAGCCCCAGTACCGTCCCCCGCCGGAGCATCGCCCGGTTGATTCCCTCGCCGCGCAGCTTCAGCACAACGCCGGCGACGAGGGCGGCAATGGCAAAGCGGCTGCCCACCAACACCAGCGGCGAAATCCGGGGGAGCAGCAGCTTGAGGACGATAAAGGTCGAACCCCAGACCACCGTCGCCAGCGAAAGGTAAACCAGAGCTTTGCTCCGCTCATTCATCGGTCAAGTGTACCTGAAAAGCTATGGTACAACCAGTTTGATGGGTGAGCAACATCAAGGTTTTGATGTTGCAGGGGTTCTCACTCCCCCTAAGGGGGGAGGGTCGGGGAGGGGGGCTATCGCCAGCCAGTGTCAATTCCAGTAAAGCGTTAAGTGGCAAATGGTTTCGCTGCGCAACGTCCTTGCCGCCAGCTCGATGCCATTGAGAACAGCCCCCCTTCCTTAATCCTTCCCCCCCAGTGGGGGGAAGGGGCTATTTTTAAAAGGGCGAAGACAAGCTTCGCCCCTACAACGCCTACAACCCCAGCAATACCGCCCCTAGTCGCTCACCCGCTGGGGCTGGAAGATTTCCAGCACGCTGATCTCCTCCATCAGGCTGACAGGGCTGATATCCAACGCCCTGGCAAGGCGAAACATATTGAAAAGGGTGATGTTACGCTCGCCGCGTTCGATGCTGCCCACGTAGGTTCGGTGCAGTCCGGCTCGGGTTCCCAGCTGCTCCTGAGAGAGAGCAAGGCTGCGGCGGCGGTTCCGAATAGCGATACCGAG
>JAIOSI010000104.1 GCA_021107695.1 bacterium | reverse complement strand
TTTTGTAGCCGCGAGTCTGTGTCCAGCTTCAAGCTGGCTCTCGACGGATTACCGTTTCTACCACTCGTCCAACTGAGCCGAGGCTGGCGGCGGAGCAGTTCTCTGGCAGGTCGTCCACGGTGTGCCAGTAGTCGTAGTCGAGGTCAATGATGTCAATGGTCGGGTAACCTCGCTGGAGGAACGGCAGATGGTCGTCCTTAATCATTGAAACAGCTCCGGGGACAAAGACGCTTTCACTCAGCTCTGCGGCGACTTCCCAGACCAGATCCACCACCGACGGTGCCATCTGAAGAGAGTAGCCCTCCTGGGGCAGGCGGAGGTCGGCATCGCCGACGAGGTCAACGACGATTCCGTAGTCGTAGCGCAGCATCCCGCTGGCAGCCAGCATCTCCGAGCCGAGGCAGAACGGCATTCGGTCAATATGCCCCTGATCCTCACCATCGAAGAGGACGAAGAGTACGCCAACCTCTGGAGGATATTCGGCGAAGACCCGCGCCAGTTCCAGCAACACTGCCACGCCGCTGGCTCCGTCGCTGGCTCCGGGAACCGGCAGCTCCCGATTCGCGGGGTCGGGGTCTTCATCGGCGTAGAGACGGGTGTCCCAGTGCGCCCCCAGCATGATTCGCCGAGGAGCATCGGGGTTGATCAGCCCGAGGATATTAGTCAGCTCGAAGCTGTGTCCTCCCGTTGGCGAGGTATAATCGAAGCGGTGTAGGGTCAGCTCATCGCAGTATTTGTCAAGCTGCTCAATCAGCCACCACTTGCACTCTTCGTGACCTGCGCTCCCCGGTGCGCGAGAGCCGAAGGCGACCTGCTCCTCCAGCAATTCAAAGGCAGTCTCCTCGTCAAAGTAGATTCCCTGAGCGGAGAGGGTTGTTACCAGTGCCAGCAGGATGAATAACCATCGCATCACAGCACCCCTAGGGTCTTGGCGATATTCTCCAGCACCCCGTTAACGAAGCCTCCCGCCTTTTCATCAACGAAGTCCCTGCCAATCTCCACCGCTTCGTCGAGGACAACCTTCACACCGGTTTCCTTGAGGATTAACTCCGCCACGCAGACCCGGAGCAGGCTGCGCTCGACAATTCCCAGTCGGGTCAGCTTGTAGTTGATCAGCGCGGCTTTGAGCAGCTCGTCAACCTGATAGAGGTTGTCCTTCAGCGTCTTAAGCAGCCGTTGCGAGTACGCCTTGACCTCAGGATCGGGGAAGCGACCGGAGTAGAAGTTCTCCACCACCGCTTCAAAGGTCTCTTCGGTCTGCTCTGCCTGATAGAGCATCTGGAGAGCGAATTCGCGTGCCTGGCGTCGTTTGTTCATCGGGGATTGCTTCCTGTTCTGTTTAGGGCGAGTCTTGAAATTGCAGCTTGCTCATATAACCACGGCTAGGGTAACATGGGGCGGCTAAGGTTCACAAGCGGTACTGAAATTCTCCACGAAAGGAGCCAACGAGGATGGATATGCCCGTGGAGGATTACCTGAGAGAAATATCGGAGTTCCTCAGCGAACGCTTCGACTATCCACTCATGCTCTCTCCCCGTGATGTGGCGCGAATCCTCACCTGGTACGAAGCCGATTACTCCCTAGGCGTGGTTCTCGATGGAATTACCACGGCTCTTAGCGGGCGGATAGACCGTCGTCCGGTCAGTCTTTCGTACTGCGAGGCAGCGGTTAAAAAAAAATCTCGTCAGCAACCTTGATTTACCCGCCGTTTCGTGCTAGATTACTAACGGTCTGAGGATTGCAGAGCATCTGGAAAGAATCAAGAGGAGTTAAACAATGAAACGCAAAACCATCCTGCTACTGATTGTCATCGCCGTGCTGGCGATTGCCGGAATCACCGCCGCTGGCTATAACAACGTCCAGGAGACCACCTGGGGCGTGCTGAAGGCTCAGTCCAGCGTCTAGGTTCCAACCGGGGCTGGTCTTAGATGACCAAGGCGATCCGTTCCTCTGTTGAGGGGTGGGCGTCTCGTGTCTGGGTTTGATTTGTTAAGGAGCTGACCGTGAGGTCGGCTCTTTTTGTGGTGATGCGTTGCCGACGGGAGCATGTACGCGGAGCCAACCGTTAAACAGCCGATACGGTCAGCCGCGAAACTGTGATGCAACGCATCGCGTTGCCCTTGACGGATTAGTTGAAAAGGGCTAGTATCGCTCCTGGGTCATCCTAGCTGGGGCGTTAGCGGTGTCTTCGCGGTTTTTCCGTGCCAACAATCCGCTACAGGTTGGGGCGAACGCCCGGTAAGGCGTCGGCGGGTGCGGCTTCTGCTGGCGAGCGATGCGATGAAGGTTCGGACCATCGCAGTGAGGTAATCCTGAAACCCGTCAGGCCCGGAAGGGAGCAGCGGTAGGGAGGCTCCTTGCGTGCCGATGATCATCTGAGCCGGAGCCGAGCAACCCTGTGGTTGCCGTGTTGCGCGCGTCGAACCGGTGCCGGATGACCCCTTTTTCTTTACCAGAGATTTTTGCATAAGTACCTTTGCCGCACACGTCCGGCTTGGCTGACAGTCTCCTAGTTATATAACATTAGAAATCTGTTATAGTTACAGAAATGCTGGCAGCTTGGCGGCAGCCTCCCGAACAGGCGAACAGTCAAAAGCATTGGGTTATGCAAAGATATTTACCAGCCTAATGTTTGTCGAAGGATGAGAGAAATTAGCTTTTTCACTATCGAACTCTATCCAGCAACGGAGCCGGCGACGATCCTTCGTCGGCTCAATCGCTTTGTGGCGGCGGTTCGCCTGCCCGATGGCTCCACCACTCAGGTTCATGTGCCCAACTCCGGTCGCCTGCCGGAGCTGATGACCGAGGGGCTGGACTGTTTGCTGGTGCATAAGGGCGGTAAGCGGAAGTATCCGCAGAGCCTCGTCTCCGTGCGTTACAACGAGGTCTGGGTACTGGTTGACACCATGGCGACCAATCGCATCGCCGGGGAGCTGCTGAGAAACAATCAGCTTGCCAGTCTCGATGGTTATGGCGGGGTTCGTGCCGAGGTCGTCCACAAGCCACCGGGGCATAGCGGCTCGGTTAAGGGCTTGTCCCGCTTCGACTACTACCTGAGTGAGCATCCGTCGAAGCCGGACTGCTGGCTCGAGGTTAAGAGCGTTACCCTGGCGGAGGACGATGTCGCCCTCTTTCCCGATGCGGTAACCAGCCGGGGAGCGAAACATCTGCGAGAGTTGGGTACTCTGGCGGAGAAAGGTGAACGCGCCGCCGTTCTCTTCCTCGTTCAGCGGAACGACCCAACCGCTTTCTCCTCCAACGACAAAACCGACCCCTACTTTGGTGAGCAGCTCCGTCTGGCGATCTCAAAGGGGCTGGAGGTTTTCGTCTATAAGCGGGAGATCGGAGGGAGCGGGGTTCGACTGCTCGGTTCGCTGCCGGTACAGCTTTGATGAATCGTCGCGAGGCAATCACCGCCCTCACCGCTCGGCTGACCGCTGCCGGAGTCTCCACTCCGCTGGTGGAGGCGGAGCTTTTTCTATGCAATCACCTGAAGTTGGCGCGCCATGAACTCTACCTGTCGCCCGCTGAACCGATTGACCCGGAGATTGAACAACGCCTGCTGGGCGATGTTGAGCGTCGCTGTCAGCGGGAGCCGCTCCAGTACATCCTCGGTGAGACCGACTTCTACGGGCTGACCTTCACCGTTCGCCCCGGTGTGCTGATTCCCCGACCGGAGACCGAGCTGCTGGTGGAGTGGGCGATTGAGCTACTGCCATCAGGAACAGAACTGGTTTATGATGTCTGCTGCGGCTCAGGGTACATTGCCTGCGCTTTGGCGTACAGTAATCAGAAGCTGCGGGTCGTTGCTACGGACATCTCCGCCGATGCCGTGGAGCTGACCCGGCACAACGTCGGTTGTCTGGGGCTTGAAGAACGAATCACCGTTCGGCAAGGCGACCTGGACGAGGGTCTGACCGAATCGGTGGGGCTGCTCTGCTGCAATCCGCCGTACATTTCTGCCGGGGAACTTAGCAGTCTGGAGTCGGAGGTTGCTCGCCACGAGCCGCATCTGGCTCTCGGTGGTGGGGAAGACGGTCTGGACTTCTATCGACGGATCTTCCCCCGATTACCAGTGCTGCTGAAGCCCGGTGGCTGGGCTGTTTTCGAGATTGGCGACGGGCGGTTTTCTGCTCTGGCTGAGTTGGCGGGAGCGGTTAGCGGTTTGGGCAAAGCCCACCTGCGCCGAGACCTGAGCCAGAGAGAACGTCTGCTGGCTTTGCAACGAGATTGAGGTTGATCATCCAGTTGCTTCTGCTTGATTGTGGTAGAATGACGCTGTGGCTGGTGGATTGAGTTGAATCGGTTGAGTAGCTGAATCATTCGAACCGACCTTTCTTGCAGCAGACGAGCTATGCTCGTCTAGTGGGCGGATGTGGACCCCCACCCCTACAGGTTGTCTGGGCAACCTGGGTAACTTAGCTCACCGAGCATTTCCAGACTTCTTTGGCATACAGAAAAGGTACTGTTGTGAAAAAACTACCCGTTGTTTTGCTTGTTCTCCTGCTGGTGGGAAGCCTTTCTGCCAGGGAGATTACTCTCAGCAAGGCCGTGGAGATGGCACTGGCGCACGATGCCCGTATCTCCACCGCCAGCGAGGGCATTGAAGCCGCCGAGACCGCGACCCTTGCCGCCTGGGGTGGTTATCTGCCCCGTCTGGGCGTGAACGCCGGATACACTCGAAGCTGGAGCGGTCCCTCAACCACGGAGGTTCCTGGCTATGGCGAAGTAACCAACGAGGAGAGGGTTGCCAATGGTTTGAGTCTCGGTGCCACGGCGACTCTGCCGCTCTTCTCCGGCGGGGCAATCTTCAATGGCATTGACTCCGCCCAACACGCCCAGAGCCTTGCCGAGCAGAGTGCCGTTGCCACAGAGGCACAGGTTCGTTACGACGCCCGCGCCGCCTACATCAGCCTCTACCGCAGCAAGGCATTGCTGGCTTCGGCGGAGCGTTCGCTGGAGTCCGCCGAAGAGCAGCTGCGCTATTCGGACAAGCTAGCCGAGGTTGGTTCTCTGTCAGAGGTGGATGCCCTTAAGACACGGGCAGCCGCCGACCGTGCCGCCCTCAGTGTGATCGAATCCCGCTA
>JAIOSI010000022.1 GCA_021107695.1 bacterium | reverse complement strand
TATAAAATTGCGGCAATTGTTAGCCAAGCCGAACGTTTGAGTCAAGGGTATTTATGCAAAAATCTCCTGATGTTCGCACAATCAGTCCCATTATAGACCAAACCACTCGGTTGAGGTAGTCCTTGGCTGGATTCTTCCAGATAATCGGCGGCGCGGTCTGCCATCGCCTGCCGGAGCTAACCCCGCTGACCAGTGATGGCGTGGGTTTTCTCTGCTGTCGCTGCACCGGAATCTACGCAGCGGTAGCGTTAGTCGCCGTTTATCTGATTTGTCGAGGACGACTCGGCGGTCGTCTGGTCAATAAGAGAAGCCGGGGCGTTCTATTTAGCTTCGCTGCCCTGCTGGTTGTCGATGAACTACTGACCGCCCTGACCCTCTGGTCGCCACCGAACTGGTGGCGGGTACTCAGCGGTGGACTGGGCGGAGTCGCACTCTTCCTGCTACTGGTTTCTCTGCTGGGGAACCGCTGGCGGCGGCAGCTCCCGGAGCGGGGAGAAGTCCCTCTGCTGACCCTCAGGGAAAGCTTGCTACTACCGATTCTGGCAGCTGGGTTGATCCTCTCCCTTCAAACAACCAACGCAGTCGGCGGTTGGCTACCGTTGGTTCTCTCGCTGCTGGGCGAGGTCATCGCCTTCACCACAGCGGGGGCGTTGCTGCTCTCTGCCCACCCGGCAAAGACAAAGCTCGGCTGGATGATTTACTCTATCCTCGCTGTTATCCTGGGTTTAGCGGTCTGGCTGTTGTTTGGATTACTGCGTTCAACCCTTGGATAGCCCAGGGCGTATGTCAATACGCCCCTACAGGCTCAAGCTGCTTTAATATCCTGACTCCAGAGGGTATAATCACCCCTTTGGTGTCGGGAAGAAGATTCCGCTACTCGTCATCAAGACAAGGGGCTTCAGCCCCTTGCGGAAGCGAAGTGCGATACAAACATCAACAAGGGGTTAAACCCCCTTGTCTCAACGCCCTGTAGATTCTTTAAGGAAAAATCTTGCTCAAGAACTGGCGTTTCTGGCTTGGATTGGTCATCTCCGGTGGGCTGCTGGTCTGGTTTATGCAGGACATCGACCTAGCGGGGCTTGCCGATGGCTTTGCCCTGGCGGACTACGGCATCCTGATGCTGTTCATCTTTCCCCTTGCTGGGGTCTATCTGGCGCGGATCTGGCGGTGGAAGCTCCTCCTCGACTCGATCAAGCCGACCCGCTTTCGCGATGCTGCCAGCGGCACGATGATCGGCTTCATGGCGAACGGCGTTCTGCCCCTGCGGGCGGGAGAACTCATCCGCCCCTACATCATCACCCGGAACACCGGCATCAAATATTCCAGCGCGCTGGCGACGGTTATCTTCGTTCGACTCCTCGACGGTTTTGGCGTGATGGCGATCTTCCTCTTCTCACTCTTCGTCTTCCCCATCGGCGGGATGATGAAGATGGGGCTGGCTATCGGCGTGGGGGGAGTTTACATCGCCGCCCTGGTGATGATGGTGCTGCTCTATCGCCGTCGTGATCCCATCGCCCGAATACTATCCGCTCCGGCGCGACTCTTTGGTAAGAAAGCCCGCGAGAAGACCCGCGAATTCTTCATCCACTTCGGCGACGGACTCCACATCCTCAACCACGCCCATCGCCTCTGGGGAGCCATCGCCCTCACCGTGGCGGTAATTGCCCTTTCAATAGTTTCGTACATTCCGGTGATTCAAGCGATGCCCTTCGCTGGCGAGACGGTCTGGTTCGCTCCGGCGTTCACCTTCGCCTACGTCTGCCTGGGGGTCGTCTTCCCCTCGGCTCCGGGCTTCCTGGGAATCTTCGAGGCGTTTGCCTTCATGGGCATCACCACCTGCTCGCCGGGAATCGAGGCAGCCTGGGGTGCGGCGGGACTCTCGATGGCGAAGAGCTTTGCCATTCTCATCCACGTAACCCAGGTGCTGCCCTACATCATCGTCGGGCTGATCTTCCTGCTGCGAGAGGGCGTGAGCCTGGGCGAGCTTGTTCGAGGACGGAAGAAGGTCAGCGTGGACGACGCGCTGGAGGCATTTGACGAGGATGAGGGCGAGGAGTAGAGACTAAGTCAGCAGCCTGTAGTGGCGGGTTCCACACCCGCCACTAGCCGGGCGCAGTCCGGCTGTCGGGTGAGAGATCAACTCACTGCAAGCTATTTTCCTCACAGATTCTTAAACGTTGCAGATTAAACCATACTCAATTTTAATTATGCAAAAACTCCATCGCAACAGGACTAAGCAGATAAGTCTCGGCGGCGTAGCCATTGGTGGTGGCGCAGCGGTGGTTGTGCAGTCCATGACCAACACGCTGACCCACGACATCGCTGCTACGCTGAACCAGATTCGCTCGCTTGCCGAGGCTGGTTGCGAGCTGGCTCGCCTGGCGGTTCCCGACCAGCGGGCATCGGCTGCTCTGCCGGAGCTGGTCAAAAAATCTCCTCTGCCGCTCATCGCCGACATCCACTTCTCTAAGGAGCTTGCCCTTTCTGCCGTGGATGCCGGAATCGCCGGGCTGCGCCTCAATCCGGGGAACCTCCGCTCTCCCGTGGCAATCCGTGAGGTCGCCAAAGCCGCCGAAGCAGCGGGTATTCCTATCCGGGTTGGGGTCAACGCTGGCTCGCTGGACCCTGACCTGCTGCTCAAGCACGGCGGTCCCACGCCGGAGGCACTGGTCGAGAGTGCGCTGGGCGAACTGCGTCTCCTCGAAGATGCCGGGCTGACACAGATGAAGGTCAGCGCGAAGGTCTCCTCGGCAATGGAGACAATCGCCACCTACCGCCTGTTGGCTCGGCAGACCGACTGGCCGCTGCACC
>JAIOSI010000024.1 GCA_021107695.1 bacterium | reverse complement strand
AGATAACCGACTACGCCCAGGAGCTGCTGGACTCGCTGGACGACCTCCCTGACTGGCCGGAGCAGGTGCGGCTGATGCAGCGCAACTGGATCGGTCGCTCCGAGGGCGTGGAGTTCGATCTGGCAATTGACGGGTTTAAGGAGGCGGTCTCCGTCTTCACAACGCGAGTGGATACGGTTTACGGCATGACCTACGTCGTGCTGGCTCCGGAGCATCCTCTGGTGCGACAACTGGTTAAGGGAACGGAGCAAGAGGTTGAGGTCGGCGACTTCGTGGACAAGGTACTGGCGCAGGATCGCTTCCTCCGTGCCGCCGAGGAAACCGAGAAAGAGGGTGTCTTCACCGGACGCTACGCCGTCAACCCGGTCAACGGGCGCAAGGTACCCATCTGGGTCGCCAACTACGTGCTGATGGAGTACGGCACCGGCATCGTCATGGCGGTGCCGGCCCACGATACTCGCGACTTCGCCTTCGCCCGGAAGTACGACCTCGACATCATTCCGGTCATTATGCCGGAGGGTGAAACCCTCACCGAATCAACTATGGACGATGCCTACACCGAACCCGGAGTGATGGCGAACTCTGCCAGCTTCGACGGGCAATCCTCCATCGAGGCAACCGAGGGCATCGCCGACATGATGGAGCGGGAAGGCTACGGTCGCCGGAAGATCAACTTCCGCCTGCGGGACTGGTGCATCTCCCGGCAGCGGTACTGGGGTACTCCGATTCCCCTGATCCACTGCGACTCCTGCGGCGTGGTTCCGGTGCCGGATGAGCAGCTCCCCGTGGAGCTGCCGCGCATCGATAACTATCGCCCGAAGGGACACAGCCCCCTCGCCGAGGCGGTGGACTGGATGAACGTCCCCTGCCCGAACTGCGGCAAGCCAGCGAAACGCGAGGTGGACACCATGGACACCTTCGTTGATTCAAGCTGGTACTTCCTGCGCTATACCTCGCTGCCTGAGGACGCTCCGTTCTGCACCGAGGCGGCGAATGAGTGGATGCCGGTGGATACCTACATCGGTGGCATCACCCACGCGATTATGCACCTGATGTACGCCCGCTTCTTCACCAAAGCCCTGCGTGATGTCGGACTGCTGAATATCGACGAGCCGTTCAGGCGGCTCTTCACCCAGGGGATGGTTACTCTGGGCGGCAAAGCGATGAGCAAGAGCCGGGGCAACGTGGTCGGAATTGACGAGGTCGCCGATAAGTACGGTGCGGACACCGGGCGGCTCTTCACCCTCTTCGTCGCTCCGCCGGATAAGGAGGTGGAGTGGAACATCGAGGGTGTCGAGGGCATCTACCGCTTCCTCGGACGGGTCTGGCGGCTCTTCGATGGTCGCTGGAAGCTGAACTCCTTTAAGTACGATCCAAGCTCCCTCTCCACAGAGCTGAAGGAGCTGCACCGCAAACGCCACGCCACGGTGAAGAAGTTTACCGAGGACATCGAGCGGATTCACTTCAACACCGCCATCGCCGCCGGCATGGAGCTGGTGAACATGATCTACGCTCTGGAGGCATCTGGTGAACCAACCAAAGCGGCTCATCCCGTGGTTGCCGCTTCGCTGCGCAGCCTCGCCGACCTGCTGGCTCCCTTTGCCCCGTTCATGGGCGAGGAGCTGAACCGTCTGCTCGGAGAGAAGACCAGCGTCCACGACCGTTCCTGGCCTGTCTGGGACGAGGCGGCTCTCGTCGTCGATGAAATCACCCTGGCGGTGCAGATCAACGGCAAGATACGCGACGAGATAACCGTTCCCGCCGAGGCAACCACTGAGGAGATCAAAGATATCGCCCTCGCCCGTGAGCGCGTCAAACAGTACACCGAGGGCAAGGAAATCAAGAAGCTCATCGTCGTTCCGGGCAGACTGGTCTCAATTGCAGTAAAATAACCAGCTTGAAGCTAGACACAGATTCGCAGCTGACCGTTTTGATTGAGTAGCGTTTATTCCCGCGTATGCACTCCCGATGGTCGCTCTGTTACTTCGATTTTGATGTCGTAGGGGTACGGCGTGCCGTACCCTCTTCTGCCATGAACATCGTGTGCGCCTCTCACCCCTCACCCCAGCCCTCTCCCCAAGGGGGAAAGGGAGATAAGGAAAATCCCATGAAAATCCTCGTAGGTTACGCCTCCGGCTACGGTGCCACCCAGGCCTACGCCGAGTTCATTACCGAAGCTCTTCAGCAGGCAGGGCATGAGGTCGAAGCCCTTGACGCTCGGAAGGCAAAGCAGCTTGATGACTACGACCATGTAATCATCGGCGGCAGCATCCGCGCCGGGAACTGGCTCGGTCATGCCACCAAGCTAACCCGTCGGGTTATCGCTTCGGGTAAGCCCTATGACCTCTTCGTGGTCTGCCTCTCGGCACTCTCCGACGAGGGCAGGGCGATGCTCGATGAGAAGTTCTTCCCGAAGCTGCGGGAGAAAATCCCCGGTGTGCAGCTCGACGATGTCGGCATCTTCCCCGGTATGAAAAACTTCGAGCAGTACCGCTTCCTGGTGAAGGGGATTATGCAGAATATCGCTCGCAAGAATGACAGCCCCACTGAAGGCGAGCAGGACTTCAAGGACTTCGATATCGCTCGCGGTTGGGTGGGTAAGCTCAAGTTCTAGCCCTTACCACGGAAGATCGTCGTAGTTGTTGCCTCTCTCCCACGATTGGATTGCATTTGACAGGGGAGCCTCACGGTTCCCCTGTTGTTTTTCTTTAACCGGAAGAGCGTTTTGTGTTACCCTCTAGCGGATGCTTCTTGTCCCTCTCCTTAACACTTGAACAAGGTGGTTTCGATGCCTCTCAAGGTAGCAATCAACGGCTTTGGGCGGATTGGACGCTCCGTGCTGCGCCGCGCCCACGCCACAGAAAAGTACGAAATCGTCGCCATTAACGACATCACCGATCCTGCCACCCTGGCTCACCTGCTCAAGTACGATTCCGTCCACGGGCGTTTTGACGCTGCGGTAAAGGTGAAGGATAACTACCTTCATGTGGACGGGCGGAAGATCAGCATCACCGCCGAGCGCGATCCGGCGAAGCTGCCCTGGGCAAAGCTCGGTGTTGAGGTTGTCCTGGAAAGCACCGGAATCTTCAGGGACCGTGCCGGGGCAACCAAGCATCTGAATGCGGGAGCGAAGAAGGTCGTCATCAGCGCGCCGGCGATAGACCCCGATGTTACCGTGGTGCAGGGAGTTAACTTCAAGAAGGACTACGACAAGGCGAACCACCGAATTATCTCCAACGCCAGCTGCACCACCAACTGTCTGGCTCCGGTAGTCCGGGTGCTTCATGAAGCCTTCGGCATTGAGAACGGCTTCATGACGACGACGCATTCGTACACCAAGGATGAGAAGATTCTTGACCTGCTGCACAAAGACCTGCGGCGCGCCCGTGCCGCTGCGGTGAATATGATTCCCACCAGCACCGGAGCTGCCAAGGCTTTTGGGCTGGTTATGCCGGAGATGGTGGGCAGGCTCGACGGTATCTCCGTCCGGGTGCCGACCCCCGATGTCTCTCTGGTTGATCTGGTCTGTGTGGTTGGAAGAGAGGTTACCGCCGCTGAGGTCAATGCAGCAGTGAAGAAGGCTGCCGAGGGCGACCTCAAAGGCATCCTTGCCTACTCCGAGGAGCCGCTGGTCTCCAGCGATTATATCGGCAATCCATACAGCTCGATCTTCGATCCGGAGTTTACGAAGACCAACGGCAAGCTGGTCAAGATTCTGAGCTGGTACGACAACGAGTGGGGCTACTCCTGCCGCACGGCAGAGTTGATGGGTCGCTTGTTCTAGCCATAACGAATTCAGGGCACGGCATGCCGTGCCCCTACAGCTTTACACGGAATCAAAGGAATCTCCAGGTGATCTTCTGGCGGGACTGGGCGAGACGGGGTACACGGTGGCTGCTGGAGGCTCCTGCCAGAGCCTTCGCCGCTCTCGGTGTTTCTCCGGCGACGCTGACCATCTGCAGCCTGCTGGTCTGTCTCGGTTCCGGTCTCTACTTTGCCCTGGGGAACTACACAGCCGCCGCCTGGATGTACCTCGCCTCCGGCTTTTTCGACATGACCGACGGGCGGGTGGCACGGCTGACCGGTAAAGCCAGCGATGCCGGAGCGTATCTGGACAGCTTCACCGACCGCTACGGCGACGGTGCAGTAATCGCCGGAATCACCTATCACCTTGCCAAACAGGGCGAGGACTGGTATCTGGTCGCCGCTCTGGTCGCGCTGATAGCCTCCTTTGCCGTAAGCTACTCCAAGGCTCGTGCCGAGAACTTCATCGACGAGTGCAAGGTGGGCTTCTGGGAGCGTCCGGAGCGGATGTTGCTCCTGGTGCTGGCGGGATTCCTCGGTTATGAGTTCATCCGCTACGCCGTGGTGATTCTCGCCGTGGGATCGATCCTTACCTCACTGCATCGGGCAAGCTACACCATGAAGCGGTTGAAGCAAAAAGAAGATTCAAGCAAGCCGGACAACAGAACTGGCGAGTCGTTTTCTAACGACCGTTAACTCAAACAGATAACGAGCATAGTATGGCGAAACAGATTCGTGTTGCCATTGTCGGAGTCGGTAACTGTGCCAGTTCCCTGGTGCAGGGGGTTCATTACTATCGCGATGCCGCGCCCGATGAGCAGGTTCCCGGTCTGATGCATGTCAATCTGGGCGGCTATCACGTCCGCGACGTTAAGTTCGTCGCCGCCTTCGATGTCAACGCAGCAAAGGTCGGCAATGACCTCGCCGAGGCGATCTATGCAAAGCCGAACAACACCTACCGCTTTGCTGATGTTCCCCCCGCTGGAGTAACCGTCCGGTCCGGGCGGGTACTCGACGGCATCGGAAAATACCTCCGAGAGGTCGTTCCGCTCACCAGCGAAAAGCCGGTGGATGTGGCAGCGGTTCTGAAAGAAACCAAAGCCGACGTTTTAGTCAACTACCTCCCCGTGGGCAGCGAGGACGCGACCCGCTTCTACATGGAAGAGGCATTAAAGGCCGGCGTGGCGGTTATCAACTGCATTCCGGTCTTCATCGCCTGCGATGCCAACGGGCGGTGTCGCTTTGAAAAAGCCAACCTGCCGCTGATCGGCGATGACATCAAGAGCCAAGTCGGAGCCACCATCGTTCACCGTGTGCTGGGCAAGCTCTTCGGCGACCGAGGGGTGAACCTCCGGCGCACCAGCCAGCTTAACGTTGGCGGCAACACCGATTTCCTCAACATGCTGGAGCGGGAGCGGCTGACCTCAAAAAAGATTTCCAAAACCAACTCTGTGGTCAGCAATCTTGCCGACGATCCGGGCAAGGACAACGTCCATATCGGTCCCAGCGATTACGTTCCCTGGCTGGAGGACCGCAAGTGGGCGCACATCCATCTTGAAGGCGAGGCCTTCGGCTCGGTTCCGCTAAAGCTGGAGCTGAAGCTGGAGGTCTGGGATTCACCGAACTCCGCCGGAGTGGTCATCGACGCCCTGCGTTGCGCCAAGCTGGCACTGGACAACGGTGTCGGCGGGGTGCTGGAAGGTCCCAGCGCGTACTTCAAGAAGTCTCCGCCGACGCAGCATCCTGATGACATCGCCCGGCAGATGGTCGAGGAGTTCATCGAACGCTATAAGCAGTCGTAGTCGATTCAATGCAGGGTTGCACCGAGTTAATGGATATTGGTGTACGCCCTTGTAGGTTCAACAAAGGGCAGACACGCGAGTCTGCCCTTACGATTAGCCTTCCACTCTAACCTCCAAATACCCGTAGGGGCGGGTCTCCTGATCCGCCCACTAGATGAGCGCAGCTCATCCTCCGCGAGAGAGGTAGAACTGTTTTGTGTACATCCCCTCCCCAAAGGGGAGAGGGGACAAGAGGCAGCGACCAGCGGGAGCGGCGAACGCGGAGTGAGACTAATCAAACCCAGCCCCTCAGCCGCGAATCTGTGATGCAACGCACCGCGTTGCTCAAGCTGGCTGCCAACGGGCAGTCCGCCTTAGTTCACCCAAACGCGGGGATAAGCGTTACCCGACGAGTTTTGTAGCCGCGAAAGTGTGTCCAGCTTCAAGCTGGCTGCCTGCATTTTCGGCATTCAGGCAGCAACCAGCGAGAGCGGACAACGTGGGGTGAGACTTAATCAAACCCAGCCCCTCAGCCGCGAGTCTGTGATGCAACGCACCGCGTTGCCTAGTTGGCGAGGTGCGATTCTATCTGTGAAGGCGGCGACTTCGCCGCTAAGATGACCTCGTAGAGGATCCCCTTGCCAGTAATTTCGCCAGAGAGCGAGATGTAGTTGTGCAGGCGTGCCTCCAGCTCAGGGTCGTCTTCCCAGGGATAGGTTCGCTTGCAGACGGGAATGGAGCAGCTGTTGTTGATCTGAATGCGATAGTCGGAGCCTTCGGAGATCGTCCCCATCAGCAGGCGGCGTTTGTAGAGATAGCCAGTGTAGGTAGCCATTTTTCTCCTTTAGGGTATTAAAGAACTTGAAGAACGCAACTCTCTCCTACTTACTAGAATAGCAGGGAAGGTCAAGTTTTTCAAGTTTTGTGCAGTTAGTTTTTGCGATTAAAGAATTGTTGGGCAATGAAAGATTTTTGCGCAAGCACATTCATTGTACGCATCCGGTCTGGCTAGCAGCAAATACTTTTTAACCGCTTGTAACTGCTATCGTTACAGGTGATAACGGCACAATAAGCAGCCTCCCCGGCGGAGGTCAAATAAAGTTTGTCGAAATACGAAAGGTCTGGATGAGTAAACCGTATCAGCTTGCCGTGGGACCGCTGGCGGTCAACTGCTTCCTCTGGGAAACAAATCGAGATGAAGTCTTGATAGTCGACCCTGGAGCGGAGCCGGAGCGGATTGCCCGGTTCCTTAAAGGTAAGAACCTGCGTCCGGTGGCGATTGCCCTGACCCACGGGCATCCCGACCATCTCGGCGCGGCGGGAGAGCTTGCCCACCGCTACGATATTCCGCTTTACCTGCACAGTGGCGACATGATGTGGATTCCGATCCTCAAAGAGCAGTGGGGAGCGGAGTTCGGTCCTCGCCCTCGTTTCTGGCCGGAGTTCACGCCTTACCCGGCGGAGCTTACCTTCCCGGAGCTGACCCTGAAGGTACAATCCCTGCCCGGTCATTCCGCTGGTTCGGTGGT
>JAIOSI010000296.1 GCA_021107695.1 bacterium | reverse complement strand
ATCCTCTACTCCACCGAGGAGCAGAGCCGATTCCAATAGCTCCAGAGCCGCAGCAGAATCACCACCGTTGATAATGCTATAAAGAACGGTCAGCAGCTTGGTAAAACCATCGTTGGAGTCGCCCCCCGGCTTTGTGCCGCTAAGGGTAACCGTTTCACCCCGCAGCCGAGCCTCCGCCTGAACGGTAAGCCTCTGTAGGGTCAGCAGCAGGCGATTCTCCGCATAATTGGCGGTTTCACTGTCCGGCGAGGCAAGCTCAAAAGAGCGACGGTAGCCCTGAGCGGCAGAGATGAAATCCCCAGCCAGGGCGGCGTTGCCCGCCAGACGAGCAGCAGCGTAGGCGAGGGTAACCTCACCCTCCGCACCATCGTTGGGTAGCGGTGCGGAGAGCAGCTCATTCCAGAGAGCAGCCGATGTGGAATACTGAGCGAAGTCTGTCAGTCGCTCGGCAAGGTTGGCGGTTTTGCGTTCCCTTGGGAAGTGCGGATCAGCGTAGCCAAAGAGATAAACAACCTGCTCGTAGGCGGACTGATATTTCGTCAGCAGCCGCTCCGCTGTGGCGAGGTCGGCTTCGGTATCCAGCGCGTTATAGTAAGCCAGCAGCCCATTCCACGAGGCGATCTGCTTTTCCTGGTAGAGTGGGCTGTTGAGGGCGACCTCGATAAAGGCTGCCGCAGCGGCGGTATGCTCCCCCAGATTGTTGTGGCAGAAGGCGGTTGCCAGGCCGAGCTGCATCTCCGGGGCAGCGACGCTCTCCTCAAGGAACAGCCCAATCGCCATGGCGTAGTTTCCCGCTGCTGCGTGGCAATATGCCCGCGCCAGACGCTGATACTGGGGCAGGCGGGGTTTGCTTTCCAGAATGCTATCGAGGAGGCTGGCAGCCTCGGCGAAGCTACCGCTCTTTGCCAGAGAGATCAGCTCTTCGTACTCTTCCGGCGTTCCCAGCGAGAAATCGGCGTAGAGCAGCTGCCGGGTCTTCTGGGCGAAGAAATCGGCGGACTGCTCCGCGACAACGGTCAGCGTCAGCACCAGCAGAATAGCTACAATCGTTCGCCGTATCATCACTTCACCTCTACCTCGTCCAAAAGTCGCAGGACGATTCGCTTGCCGAAAATGTCGATTTCACGAACAATCTCGCGAATGAAGGGCAGCAGTCGCTCCAGCCCGTCCGGCTGTTTGAGGACGATGATCGCATTGGCACCACCGGCTCCGGAGATGACATCGGAGACCTCGCCGAGGGGCTGCCCGGCTTCATTCACCGCCCGCAGGTTCGCCAGCTCGTGGAGGTAAAAGTCGCCCTTCGCCAGCTCCGGTAGCTGTTCCAGCGGAGCGGAGAAGGTTCGGTCGGAGAACGCCTTTGCTGCTTCCGGCGTGGTGACTCCCTGAAGCCTCAGGTAAAGCTTCCCGCCCTTGTCCTGTCGCCAGGAGACTCCCTCGCGGGGGGTATCTTCATCTGCCAGCCAGATTGTCTTGAAGCGGGAGTAAAAGCGCAGTCCGCCGTCGTTGATGGGGGCGACGATAAGCTCGCCCTTCAGTCCCCAGGGACGGCGCAGTCTGCCGATTTCGATAAGGTTGTCAGGTTTTGAGGTCATAGGGTAGTCATCAATAGTGGTGCGGTTTGGGTTCCCGGTTCGTCAGTTAATTGGTAAAAGCGCATCTCTTCGATCCACAGGGCGTAGATGTCGTAGTCGCCGTCGCGGTCAGAGGAGAAGAAGCACCAGGTAGAGCCATAGCCAGCGTAAATGTCAGGAAACTTCTCCTGCCCCGTCCAATCGGTCAGTTGCCGCAGATTCTCGGCGACCAGTTTTCCATCGTACATGTGGACATCGGCGAGGTAGATATCGCGGTTGTCGTCCACGAGACCCTGGAAGGCAAGGAGCGTCGAGCCGTCGGGATAGTAATCCGGCTTGTTGTAGTATCGGTTGGGCAGATCAGGGCAGAGCATCTCACCGTCGAACTCGATTCCTGTCAACTCACCGTAGTGGTCAACGACACCGCCGGGAGCAATAAAGGCGTAGTGCAATCGGTAGTCGCCGTCGGGATTGTCCTGATAAATCAGGATAACACCCTCGCTAAGCGGATCACATTCGCCGGGTTGCGACTCGTAGGTGTAAGGGTCAGCCCACTCGGGTAATAATTCTTCTGTAGAAGCTGCATAGAAAAAAGTGGGCCACATCTGGTCGCCGGGACCCAGATCCAATACCTTCACGCCGGAGTCAGCACTCCAGAGGGCGATGTCATAGCCGCCCTCTGTGTTTTCTCGACTGAAAGCCATACAACCGTTGCCGAAAATTTCTGGTTGCAGGTCTTCACCGGGGTCGTCAACAATGATAAACAGTTTCTCGCCGTAGGTATATCCAGCCGCCAGATCATAACCACCCCGCCCCGGAGTCTCGAAAACAAGGAAAGACGGATTGACGTAACATCCGCCGACACCGAATTCACCCATCCCCGACGCGAAGCGTCCGTTTATCTCCAGCGACTCTGGTTCACTCCAGCAATCGAGTAGCCACAGCTCCGCCTCTCCGGAGGAGTAGTCGGTGTACACCAGTTCCATAGTGTATCCACCGCTATCATAGTAATCAGTCCGGAACTCCTCGACTGTACCCATCTCGATACTCGCCACGGTAGTGCAGAGTAACAGGAGCAGGCTCAGAATGCGTTGCTTCGACTGCATTGTGGTCTCCTTCGGAGGTTGGTCTTATATCTTAGCCCCCCATCCCAGCCTTTCCCCCAAAGGGAGGAAGGAGAACAGCTATGGCGTTGCTAAATCTCTCTGTCGGGCAGGAAGAAGCGGCTGGGGTCGAGGTTCCTTCCGCCACGGAGGACTTCGTAATGCAGCTTCGGTCCAAGAGTGCGTCCGGTGGTGCCGACGGCGGCGATCAGCTGCGCCCGGGTAATGACATCTCCCGGCTGCACGTAAACCCGGCTCAGGTGGGTATAGGTGGTTTCGTAGTAGCCACCGTGATCGATGGTCAGCTTCAGACCGAAGTTGCCCTCGTGGTCGGCGTAAATTACGGTGCCGTCCGCCGGAGCCAGGATCAATGATCCCGTCGGAGCGGTGAAGTCAATCCCCCGGTGGAAGTAGCTGCGTCCGGTGAACTCGCTCATCTGGTTACCGAAGGCGGTGGTGATCCAGCACTGCTCGCCCTCCACCGGACGGATGCTGCGAGTAAAGCGGAGTCGTGCCTGGTCTGCCTCCAGGTTACCCTCAATCCGGGTGTACGAGGCGTGAAGCTTGGAGGCTCGCTCGACGAGGCGGTTGATCGCCGCCCGCCCGGCCTGTCCTGCCGCCTGAATCTCGTCCATGTTCAGGCTGCTGGTGAACTCCGCCGCCCGTGCCTCCAGCAGGTCAGGGTTATCCAGAGTGAGATAGGGGTGCAGTTCATCGAGCTGCTCGCGGTAGTTGTCCAGCGTCGCCAAGCCTATCTCCAGCTTGCTGATCTGCTCCTCGAAGAGGGTCAGCTGCTCGTCCTGGTCGGTGGTTTGTCCCTGGAGAAGCTCCAGCCTGTCTTCGTCCACCACCTGCTGGGCGAAGTTGACTCCCAGAAAGACCAGCCCGCCGATCAGCCCCAGACCCACCAGGGCGATCAGGGTCAGCAGCCAGTAGGGCAGGTGAACGTTGCGGACGCTGGCATCGGCGTGGGGGATGACTTTGACGGAAATCCCGCGAAAGGACATCAGCTTACGGAATATGTTCATCGGTGGGTGTTTCCCGTGGAGTTTTTGGGCAGGTTGCGGTTGATGGGATTGTTGCTTGCAGGGGCGGACCTGTGTGTCAGCCCGCCCCTCTGTGGTGCAGCGCACCACGCTACCTATGGGTTAGTCCGGGTTAGTTGATTCAAACGCGGAGACCACGCCTATCGGTCTATTTTCGTAATCGCGAAACTGTGATGCAACGCACCGCGCTGCTTAGGTGTGCTGGCGGATGACTGCCAGGTTGTCGCCACGGAGGACGACCCGGACGCTGGCGTTCTTGTGGCTGCGCATCTCGAAGAGGCGAGTGGTTACCGGAATCAGCACCAGCCGCTTGAAGGTGTTCTTCAGGTAGCTGGCACCGAAGGTCTCGGAATAGCCCATGCGGGCGATGTACTTGAGCGCGCGGGTGGTTACCTCCAGCTTTACTCCCTGCTCTTCCATCAGCTTCACGGCTTCGGGGAGGAGCTTGTTTTCGAGAATCTGCATACTGTCATTCACGGTCAGGCGGCGCAGCAGGAGGATTTCATCAATGCTGTTGAGGAAGCGAGGACCGACGACCTTCTCCAGCTCGGAGCGCAGCTTAGTCGGATCTTCCAGATAGTCCGCGCTGCCGGTGTAGCCCAGTCCGCCCTCGGTAAAGGTCGAACGGAAGGCGGTCATCAGGATGGTCGCGTTGGAGAAGTCCACAGGGTTCCCCGCTGAGTCCAGTGCCCAGCCCTGATGGATAATCCGGCGGATATAGTCGCGAACCTCCGGGCTGGTCTTGTCCACGTTATCGAGGAGAATCACCCCGTTGGGGAGCTGGCGGACGTAGTTCACCAGGGTGGGACCCTCGTTGCCCATCAGATCGTGAAGCTCTTTATCCGGATTGAGCTGCCCCAACCCGAAGTCGATCAGGGTGCTGGCATCGCCAAAGAAGAACTCTGCGAGCGAAGCAGAAATCTTCGTCTTGCCGCTTCCCGAAGGACCGATCAGCAGGAACACGCCGTCGGGCTTGGAGCGGGTCAGGTCGAACTTGCTCTTCGTGTAGCGAATCACGCCGGAGATGGTCCCTACGGCTTCTGCCTGACCGATGACCCGTTTGTTGAGGAACTTTTCCAGGTTGCGGAACTTCTTCCGCAGGTTGGCGGTAACGCCGGGGGTGTTGATGCCGGTCATCTCGACCACGGTCTGCTCGACCTCAGCCAGTCGAACCCGGGGCTTGCTGTCGTTGTCTCCTCGTGAGAGATAGGCGCGTGCCGAGGCCTGGTCGAGGATGTCGATGGAGGCATCGAGGCGACGGCGGCGATGGAGATAGATTCCCGCCAGTCGCAGGGCGGACTTGAGCGCGGTGGCGGAGATTTTTACCTGATGGTACTCCTCCAGCTCATCGGCACTCTCCTGAAGCATGGCAAGGGCGGCGGCTTCGTCCGGCTCGATAACCCGAATCAGGTCGAAACGTCGATCCAAAGCAGCATCGCTCTCCACATAGTTGAAGTACTGCACTGTAGAAGTCGCGCCAATGATGATGACCTGAGGATGAACCAGCAGAGCCTTGACGACATTGGCAAGGGCGGCGTTGAAGTTGCCGCTTTCATCAATCACGTAGCGGTGGATGTCGTCGAGGAAGAGGATGGTCGCGCCATCGCCGGCTTCCTCAATCAGTGTCTCAACCCGGGCGGAGAAGTCGGGCAGTTTGTCTATTCCGGCGAACATCCGGTCGGGGTGAATATGGATCAGGCGCAGTCCACGGAGCCGCTCCGGCAGTTTATCGCTAATCAGGCGCAGGGCGAGTTGCTCAATCAGGGTGCTTTTGCCAACCCCGGCGGCACCGACCAGCAGGGGATTGCGCTTATCGTGATGAAGCAGGGTCTCGATGAGGCGGTCAACCTCTTTCTCTCGACCCTTGCGTGAGGCGACCTTTCCTTCCTTAGCCCGTTCCGTCCAGTCATCACCAATCGAGGTCAGCAGTGCCTCGGTCTCCGCCGTCCAGACCTGAGGCGCGGCGAGGAGGTTATTCGCGAACTGATCCGGGTCAATGCCGATTTCACCAAGGAACTTCCGCAGTCGCTCGCCACCGTGGCGTACCAGGCTGATCGTAAGCTGGTAGGTTCCAACGGAGTCGGCTTCCTGCTCCCCGGCAAGGGTGGCAGCCTCGTTCAGAACCGTCCGGGTTTCGTCGCTGAGTTCCACCTTCCGCTCTTCGGCTTCGCCGTCGGGAGCGTCCTCAATCAGCTGTTCCTTGACGACCAGCAGCAGCGGTTCCACCTGGAGTCCCAGCTTGTTAAAAATCTCCTGCTCGGTAACCAAAAGAGAGGTAAACAGCTGACGTGGCTCCAGCTTCTCACCAACAGGAACCAGCCCCAGCGCGCCCTGAAGAATGCGTCGGGTCTTTTCGTTTAGTTGTATCTCCGGCACAGAACCTCCCAGAATCTTACTGAAATCCCCAAAATAGAGGAAATGATTGTTATAAAGTCGAACTCTCTGTTAATCAGCAGGGATGTTAACGGAAATCTCCGTGTTAAACAAGAGGCACATGGTGTGCTGTACCCAGACAAACCCTGCATTTGCTCAGAACTGCTTCCCCTCTCCCCTCTGGATAGAGGGAAGGGTGGGGGGCAGAATCTACCACAATCTCGCCAGATACCTAAACCACATCGCCATGAAACGCAGGGTGTCTTTGACCACGTTCATGTGGCTGCCGGTGTCGCCGTCGTAGATGTTGGGGATGCGAACGCCGCAGATGACCGCTCCGGCGCGTCCGGGACGGATAAGCTGCTAGCTCTCGGCGGCAAAGCCAGCATGGGTCGTTGGAGCAGAGCGCAGCACCCAGGCTCGGATCGCCCGCATTCCGCACTGGCTGTCGAGGATCTGCCTCCCCGCCAGAAAGGAGACCAGACGACTGGTGGTCTTGTTCGAGAAAATCCGTGCGGCGGGCATCGTGCTGACATCATGAAGGCGGTTGCCATAGACCAGATCGGTTCCCTCTTCGATTGCCCGGAGGAAGCGGGGAATCAGCTCCGGCGGATGCTGCCCGTCGCCGTCGAGGGTAACCACCGTGTCGTAGTCCTCCGCCAGGGCGTAGTCGAAGCCCCTGCGTAAAGTAAAGCCCTTGCCCCGATTGGGCGGCTGGTTGTGCAGCACCGTGGCTCCGGACTCCGCAGCGACGGTTGCTGTGTTGTCGGTAGAGGCATCGTCCACCACCAGCAGGTCGATGGGCTGCTTCAAAGCCAGCACCCGACGAACCACCGGGGCTATCCTGGTTGCTTCGTTATACGCTGGAATGATGACAAGAGTTCGCATATGGGGCTACCTGGCCGGGGTAAGGAAGGTCTCGCCGTCCAGATCGACGCAGGCCCAGCCTTCCAGACCAGCTTCAGTGCGTATCTCAGCCCAGCCGCAGGCTTCTTCTATCTCGCCAGACTCGGTGTGAACCACCGCATAACCGAGGCTGTAACCTAAAACATCGACAACCTCATGTTTTTCGATGATTCCAACTACATCTTCAGCGGTGCCGGGTCTTTTGCGCAGGCGCAGGGTGTCCACAACCACCTGTAGCTGCTCCCGTGATTCCACAGGTTGTAGTTCGACTATTTCGGAGATTGGTTCCGAAGGGCTGGTATTGATCGAGACCCAGGTATGTTCACTGCTATCTTCGGTTGTCAGCTGGATCCGATCGCTTCCATCGGGGTTGATTCTGAAGATGAAGTGCTTCACTTCCTCCATGTTGAATATATCATAGGTGATATAGCGTCCGTCTGGACTCCAGGCAAAATCATAGCATCCATCGAAGGTCAACTGAGTCAGGTTGCTTCCGTCGGCATTTACTACGAAGATATTCTCCTTCCTATCTTCTTCATTAGAGAGAAAAGCAATTTGGCTACCATCGGGACTCCAGACGGGAGGTACATGCGCACAGGCACCGAAAGTCAACGGAGTTTGACTACTCCCGTCGGCATTTACTACGAAGATATTCTCCTTCCTATCT